>JAICZB010000271.1 GCA_025933895.1 Thermoleophilia bacterium | reverse complement strand
GATCAGGTCGAGGAAGGAGAGGCCTCGGCCGAGGTAGCCCTTCGCGATCGAGACGACGAGGCGGAGGTTCGCCTCGATCATCGCGGTCTTCGCGCCCATGTCGCCGCGCTCGATCCGCTTCGCGAGGGTCACCTCCTGGTCGGCGGTGAGGAGGTTGACCTTGCCGATCTCGCGGAGGTAGAGGCGGAGGGAGTCGAGCGACGGCTCGACGGTGAGGTCGAGCTTAGGCGCCGCGACGGCCTTCTCGTCCTCGGGTGGCGGCGGCTCGTGCGGCGGGGCCTTGTGCTGCTCCCCCTCGACGAGGTCGACACCGTGCTCGACGAGGTAGGTGTAGAAGTCTTCGACCTGCTCCTTCGTCAACTCGACGTCATAGAGCCCGGTGGCGATCTCGTCGTAGGAGAGAAAGCCCTTCTCCCTCCCCTCGGCGACGAGCTTGTGGAGTTCCTCGACGTCAGGAAGCGCGATGTCGACGGTGAGCACGTCCCGTACCTCCCGGCCTAGGTTGCAACGACGGCGGTACCACAACCGACCGCGACCCCGGCTCCCCCGCCGGTCCCCGGTCCTCCCTCAACGCGAGCCGGATACTAGCCACGCCCAGGCAATTCGTAAAGAAGTTGTCAACACGCGGGCAGCTCGCGCCGTCTCAGGGAGGAACCGAACGGAGCCTCTGTTCCCTCCGGCGGAAGCAAAGGCGGGGAGACGGCGAACCGCCTCCCCGGCATACCCCCAACATCGGACCCCGAGGGCAAGGGGACCGATGTCCGTTCATCCCACCCGACAGCGCCTTGAAACGGGCGCGTTCAGCTACCGCCCGGCCCGCGGGAAGCCACCTCAGCCTCAGCGCGACCGCACAGTGCCGTCCAATCTACGCAGTGACGACCTCGCCGACCCGTTCACCGCGGGTGTTGAGGATCGGTCGCACGGCGAGGTCCGGCAGCTCGATCCCGAGCCCGCCGAGGAAGACGGCGAGCGCCGGCGCGTGGCCGCGGCTCGTGCCGTCCTCCGATTTGAGCGCGACGCCCATTCCGTCCGGCCCGGCTGCGCAGAGGAGACCCTCGGCGCCGCCCTTCGCGAGCCAGCCGGCCGCGGCGCGCATGAGGAGGAAGTCGGCGCCGTCGGGGCCGCCCACGAGATCCGGGCGGGCGCGCATCGCGGTCGCGACCGTCGAGCCGCCCGGCAGCGACTCGAGGCGCGAGAACGCGTGGGCCATCCGCTCGAGGGTGAGCGCGAAGGTGACGATGCCGCACCCGTCGGTGCCGGTCGCGATCGCGCCGGGCTCGACCTCCGCGGCCTCGGCATGGACCTCTAGACAAGCCTGCTGAACAGGATGCTCGGGCAGGCGGTAGCCCTGCGTCGACCAGCCGCGGGCCTGGCAGAGGGCGAGCATCCCGGCATGGTTGCCGGAGCAGTTGTTGTGGATCAGCTCAGGCGGCCGCCCCTCCTGCCGGCCGAGCTCGAGGTCGTCCTCCGTCGCCTCCGCGCGCGCGAGGAGCGCGCGCACCGCGGCGACCTGCTCCGGCATGTCGCGGTGGGAGGCGCACGCAACGGCGAGCTCGTCGTCGGGGAGGTCGTCGCGGGCGCGCACGAGCGGCAGCGCCTGCAGCGGCTTCGACGACGAGCGCATGAAGCAGACGTGCGCGGGATCGCCGGAGCTCGCGACCACCTCCCCCTCGCGGACCGCGACGGCATGGACACGGTGCCGCGCCTCGACCACGCCGTTCCTACGCACCTCCACGACGATCACTGCCGGAGCCTAAATGGCCGGAACCACGGGAATGTCGCACTTGATGATGCGGAGACTCCGCCTCCCGAGCAGCGGGCTCTGGAGCCACGGCGACTTCCTCAAGCTCTGGACGGGCCAGACGATCAGCGAGTTCGGCTCGCAGGTCTCGCAGCTCGCGATCCCGTGGGTCGCGCTGGTGACGCTGAACGCGAGCGCCTTCGAGGTCGCGGCGCTGGGCACGGTCGAGTTCCTGCCGTTCGTGCTCTTCACGCTGCCCGCCGGAGTCTGGGTCGACCGCGTGCGGCGGCGCTCGGTCCTCGTCGCGGGAGACTTTGGCCGCGCCCTGTTGCTCACGTCGATCCCGATCGCATACGCGCTCGGCGACTTGACGCTCGCGCAGCTGTACGTCGTCGGCTTCCTGGTCGGCATCCACACGGTCTTCTTCGACGTGGCCTACCAGTCGTACCTGCCGGCGATCGTCGACCGCGACTCGCTGATCGAGGGCAACTCGAAGCTCAACGTCACGTCCTCGGGCGCGCAGCTCGCAGGCCCCGGTGCGGCGGGAGGACTGATCGCGCTCGCCACCGCGCCCTACGCGATCCTCGTCGACGCGCTCAGCTTCGTCGTCTCGGGCGGGTTCACCCTGTGGATCCGCCGCAGCGAGGACCAGCCCGAGGAGGCGACGGCGCGGTGCCACCTGATCGTCGAGCTGTGGGAGGGGCTCCGCTACGTCCTCCGCCACCGGCTCCTGCTGCCGCAGGCGCTCTCGACCGGCGTCTCGAACTTCTTCACGAACGTCAGCTTCTCGATCCTCCTCGTCTACGCGCACCGCCCGGCTCGGGATGTCGTCGGGGCTGATCGGGCTCTCGTTCTCGCTCGGAGATCGGCTGGATGATCGGCGCCGCCCAGGCCGATCGCTTCCGGCGCCGGCTCGGCGTGGGCGGCGCGACGATGCTCGGGGCGGCGCTGAGCAGGCCCGGGTCGCTGATCCTCCCCTTTGCGCCGAAGAGCTTCCCGGTGCCGTTCCTCGTCGTGAGCGGCGCGATCATGGGCTTCGGCGCCGTCGTGTACAACATCCAGCAGGTCAGCCTCCGGCAGGCGATCTGTCCGCCGCGGCTACAGGGACGGATGAACGCGAGCATGCGCTTCCTCGTCTGGGGGACGATGCCGCTCGGGTCGCTGACCGGCGGTGCGATCGCCGCGGCGGCCGGCCTGCGCACGGCGCTCTTCGTCGGCGCGATCGGGGGCTTCTCGTCGATCCTCCCG
>JAICZB010000008.1 GCA_025933895.1 Thermoleophilia bacterium | reverse complement strand
GTGCTGACCGACCCGATCGCAGACATGCTCACCCGCATCCGCAACGCCAACAAGGCGCTGCACGAGCACGCGGCCATGCCGAGCTCGAGGATGAAGGTCGACATCGCCAAGCTCCTCAAGGAGGAGGGCTACATCCGCGACTACCACGTGGAGAAGGGAGAGTCCTTCGATACCCTGGTCATCGACCTCAAGTTCGGCCGCAACCGCGAGCGGGTCATCTCCGGCCTGAAGCGCGTGTCGAAGCCGGGCCGCAGGGTCTACGCGAGGAAGGACCGCCTTCCGCGCGTGCTCGGTGGGATGGGCGTCGCGATCCTCTCGACCTCGTCCGGTCTCGTCACGAGCCGCACCGCGCAGGAGCGCGGCATCGGCGGCGAAGTCGTGGCCTTCGTCTGGTAACGAATGAGCAGAATCGGCAACGCACCCATCCAGGTCCCCGACGGCGTCACCGTCACGATCGAGCCTGCGCGCGTCGCGGTCGCCGGCCCGCTCGGCACGCTGCAGCAGCAGGTTCCGACGCGGATGAAGATCGAGCAGTCCGACGGAGTCGTGACCGTGAAGCGGCCGACCGAGCGAGGGGAGGACCGGGCACTGCACGGCCTCACCCGGTCGCTCGTGGCGAACATGGTCCAGGGCGTCACACAGGGCTTCGAGAAGAAGCTCGAGATCCAGGGCGTCGGCTACCGTGCGGCGCTCAAGGGCACCGACCTCGAGCTCAACGTCGGCTACTCCCACGCCGTCACGATCAAGCCGCGCACCGGCATCACCTTCGAGGTGCCGACGCCGACGGAGATCTTCGTCAAGGGAACCGACAAGCAGATGGTCGGGCAGACGGCCGCCGAGATCCGCAAGGTGCGTCCGCCCGAGCCGTACAAGGGCAAGGGCATCCGCTACGAGGGCGAGTACGTGAGGAGAAAGGTCGGCAAGCGTGCCTGAGGCTCCTGGCCGCATCCCGCTCTCGCCGCTGCCTGCGCGTGCCTGCGCTCGCTCGCCGCGGCCGTACTCCGTGTACTGTCCGCGCCCACAGTTCTTTGGCCGGGTGTCGTCGGCTCCGCCGACGACAGTTCCAGCCAGGGCTCGCTTGCCCCGCTTGGCAGCGACGAGCCAGGAGCCTCGGGATGCCTAGCCTCACCGTCAGGGACGCGCGCCTGCGGCGCCACCGTCGCGTGCGCGCGAAGGTGCACGGCACGGCCGTGCGGCCGCGCCTCGTCGTCTTCCGATCCAACCGCGGCATCGAGGCGCAGCTCGTCGACGACGAGACGGGCCGGACGCTCGCGTCCGCGTCCCATCTCGCGCTCGCGAAGTCGTTCAAGGGCGACAAGACCGCACAGGCGGAGGCGGTCGGGAAGGCGCTCGCCACCGCTGCGAAGGGAGCCGGCGTCGACACGTGCGTCTTCGACCGCGGCGGCTACCTCTACCACGGACGCGTGAAGGCGCTCGCAGACGGCGCCCGCGAGGGAGGACTCGAGTTTTGAGCACGATCGAATACACGGAGACGCGCGAGCTCAAGGAGCGCGTCGTCGAGATCAACCGCGTCGCCAAGGTCGTCAAGGGCGGTCGGCGCTTCTCGTTCACGGCGCTCGTCGTCGTCGGCGACGAGGTCGACCGCGTCGGCGTCGGCTACGGCAAGGCGCGGGAGGTGCCGCTCGCGATCACGAAGGCCGTCGAGGACGCGAAGAAGAACCTCTTCACCATCCCGAAGCACGGCTCGACGATCACGCACGAGGTGCTCGGCAGGTTCGACGCGGCCAGGGTGCTGCTGCGCCCCGCCTCGGAGGGAACCGGCGTCATCGCCGGCGGCGGCGTGCGCGCGGTGCTCGAGCTCGGCGGCGTCCGCAACGTGCTCGCCAAGAGCCTCGGCACGACGAATCCGATCAACATGGCGAAGGCCACCGTCGCTGCGCTGCAGGACCTGCGCCGTCCCGAGGACGTGGCGAAGATCCGCGGCAAGCAGATCCACGAGGTGCTGCCGCTCCCCGCCAAGCCGCCCGCCGAGGAAGAGGCTGCGCCGGCCGAGGAGGCGGCGCCGGCAGCCGAGGTGGCCGAGCCGGAGCCGGCAGCGGTCGAGCCCGAGCCCGCGGCCGTCGAGGAGACTCCGGTCGTCGAGGAGACGCCGACTGAGGAGCAGGCTGCCGAGGCCGAGCCCGCAGCCGAGCCCGAGGCTCCGGCCGAGCCGGAGACGCCGGCGGAGCCGGCCGCCGAGACCAAGCCGAAGCGGCGCACATTGCGTAGGAAGAAGGACGACTCCTGATGCCGAAGCTTCGCGTCACCCAGGTGCGGTCCCAGATCGGGCAGTCCGAGCGCCATCGGGGTACCCTGCGCGCACTCGGGCTCGGCCGCATCGGTCGCAGCGCCGAGCACGAGGAGTCCCCGGTGCTCGCCGGCATGCTCCGCAAGGTCCGCCACCTCGTGAAGATCGAGAACACCTGAGTCCGATGCCCCAAGAAAGCGAACACCGGAAACAGCTCAATCTCTCCAACCTTGCTCCGGCGCAGCCGCGCGAAGACCGCAAGCGCGTCGGCCGCGGCCTCGGCTCCGGCAAGGGCCGCTACTCGGGCCGCGGCATCAAGGGCCAGAAGTCGCGCTCGGGATCCCACAAGATGCGCGCCGGGTTCGAGGGAGGCCAGACGAGCATCTACATGCGGCTCGGCAAGCTGCGCGGCGCAACCTCGGCCGACGCGATGCCGATCGGTCCGTTCCGCACGTACACCCAGCCCGTCAACGTCCGCGACCTCGACCGGTTCGACGCCGGCGACGAGGTGACGCCCGAGTCGCTCGTCGAGAAGCGCCTGATCAAGAACACGCGCACCGACGTGAAGTTGCTCGGAGTCGGCGACGTGACGAAGAAGCTCACGGTCCGCGTCCACGCGATCTCGGCGTCCGCGCGGGAGAAGATCGAAGGAGCCGGCGGCACCGTCGAGCTCCTGCGCGAGCCGAAGGCGCCGAAGAGGCGCCGCCACAAGGCGAAGCCCGCGCCGGCCGCCGAGGCGCCCGAAGCCGCGGCGGACGAGCAGCCCGAGGCCGCCGCCGAGGATCAGCCCGCCGTGGCAGAAACAGAAGAGACAGAGGAGTCGGAAGGAGCCGAGGAGTAGATGCTGACCTGGCTCACCAACGCCTGGCGCGTCCCCGAGCTACGCCGGCGCGTCCTGTTCACGGCCGGCGTGCTCGCCGTCTACCGGCTCGGCTCGTGGGTGCCGGCGCCTGGAGTCGACGAGAAGTCGCTGCAGGCGTTCTTCGGCGGTGGAGGCGGGAACGGCGTGCTCGGCCTCCTCAACCTCTTCTCCGGCTCGGCGCTCTCGCGCTTCTCGCTGTTCGCGCTCGGGATCATGCCGTACGTGACCGCGTCGATCATCTTCCAGGTTCTCGCGGTCGTCGTCCCGTCCATCGAGCGGCTGCAGAAAGAGGGCGAGGCGGGTTACGCGAAGATCACGCAGTACACCCGGTACCTCACCATCGCGCTCGCCGCCGCGCAGGCCACCGGCTACGCCTTCCTCTTCAAGACGCAGAATGCGCTGCCGAACACGAACTCCGGCAGGTTGCTCATCATCATCCTCACGCTCACGGGCGGCACGGCGCTGCTGATGTGGATGGGCGAGCAGATCACGAAGCGCGGCGTCGGCAACGGGATCTCGCTCCTGATCTTCGCCTCGATCCTCGCGTACGCACCGTCCGGGATCAGCGGCTGGATCAACGGCAGCACCACGGGGCGGCTGTTCTTCCCGATCATCGCGCTCGGGATCGTCGTCGCGGTCGTGTTCGTCATGGAGGGGCAGCGCCGGATCCCGATCCAGTACGCCCGGCGCCAGCTCGGCAACCGGCAGACGACCGGCGGTGCGACGTACATGCCGCTCAGCGTCGTCATGGCCGGAGTCATCCCGATCATCTTCGCCGCGGCGATTCTCGCCCTGCCGCAGACGATCGGCAGCTTCAAGCCGGCCTGGAACAACTGGCTGACGGTCAACTTCAGCCCCACCGGCTGGAAGTACCTGCTCGCCGAGGGGATCCTGATCATGATGATGACCTACTTCTATACGTCGGTCGTCTTCAACCCGGTCGAGCAGGCGGACAATCTGCGCAAGTACAACGGCTACATCCCCGGCATCCGCCCGGGGCCGCCGACCGCGGCCTACTTCGACCGCGTGCTGAACCGGCTCACGTTCCCGGGCTCGCTGTTCCTCGCAGCCGTCGCGGTGATGCCGTCGATTCTGATCGCGCAGTTCCACTTCTCGCAGGCGACCTATCGGGCTCTCGGCGGCACCTCGGTACTCATCGTCGTCGGCGTCGCGCTCCAGACGATGCGGCAGATGGAGTCGCAGATGGTGATGCGCCACTACGAAGGCTTTTTGCGCTAGATGAACATCGTCGTGCTGGGGCCGCAGGGCTCCGGCAAGGGCACACAGGCCGAGCGGATCAAGGCCACGTACGGGATCCCGCACATCGCGACGGGGGACATGCTCCGCGAGATGCGCGAGCTCGACACGCCCGTCGCTCTCGAGCTCAGGGCGGTCCTCGACCGAGGGGACCTCGTAAACGACGAGCTGATGATCGACCTGATCCGCGAGCGCCTCTCGCGCGGCGACACGGTCGGCGGGTTCGTCCTGGACGGCTTCCCGCGCACGATGCGACAGGCCGAGGCGCTCGACGACCTCCTCCGCGAGCTCGGCCGGGATCTCGATGTCGTCTTCGACTTCCAGGTGCCGAACCGCGACATCGTGCTGCAGCGGCTGCTCGCCCGTGCGGCGGAAGAAGGCCGCTCCGACGACACACCGGAGGCGATCCAGCGCCGGCTCGAGCTCTACGACCGCGAGACCGCGCCGCTCGTCGAGTACTACCGCTCGACCCGCGGCAACGTCGTCGGTGTGCACGCCGATCGCAAGGTCGACGAGGTGTTCCGGGAGATCGAGGACGCGCTCGCCGAAGCCGTGCGGCACGGAAAGGCGCCGGTCCGCTGATCATCCGGAAGTCCGAGGCCGAGATCGAGGGGATGGCGCGTGCGGGCGCGCTCCTCGCCGAGACGCTCGCACTCGTCGGCGAGCACCTCGAGCCCGGTGTCGAGATGAGCGAGCTCGACCGCATCGCCGACGAGCACATCGAGTCGAACGGCGGCCACCCGACCTCGAAGGGCTACAAGGGCTTTCCGGCCGCCCTCTGCATCTCGCCGAACTCGATGGTCGTGCACGGGATCCCCGACGGCTATCGCGCGCGCGAAGGCGACCTCATCTCGCTCGATCTCGGGGTCACGCTCGACGGGCTCGTCGCCGACAGCGCCGTGACTCTGCCGGTCGGCGAGATCTCGCCCGAGGCGCAGCGGCTGCTCGAGGTCTGCCGGGAGGCGCTATCCGCCGGAATCGAGCAGGCTCGCGTCGGCAACCGTCTCTCCGACATCTCGCACGCCGTCCAGATCGTCGTCGAAGCGGCCGGCTTTTCGGTCGTGCGCAGCCTCGTCGGGCACGGAGTCGGCCGCTCGTACCACGAGGACCCGCAGATCCCGAACTACGGGGCGCCCGGTCGCGGGCCGCTGCTCCAGGAGGGGATGACGCTCGCGATCGAGCCGATGATCACCGCCGGCGAGCCGGACGTCTACGTGCACGCCGACGAGTGGTCGATCTCCTCCGTCGACGAGTCCCTCGCCGCCCACTTCGAGCACACCGTCGCCGTCACCGCGGAGGGCCCGCGCGTGCTCACGGCTGCCGGAGCCGCTTTGCTACGATGACCCTCTTCCGCGCACGGCTCTGCCGTGCGCGTGTGCGCGTCTGAGACTCCTATTCACTGAAGGGAATTTGCCTACCAAGGAAGAGAAGATCGAGGTTGAGGGCGAGGTCGTCGAAGCGCTCCCGAGCACGATGTTCCGGGTGCAGCTCGACGGAGGCGGCCACACCGTGCTCGCGACCATCTCCGGCAAGATGCGGAAGCACTACATCCGGATCCTCCCGGGCGACAAGGTCAAGGTCGAGCTCAGCCCCTACGACCTCAACCGCGGTCGGATCACCTACAGGCACCGCTGAACCGATGAAAGTCCGTCCCTCCGTCAAGCCCATGTGCGAGCGCTGCCGCGTGATCAAGCGGCACGGCACGACCATGGTCATCTGCACCAACCCGCGGCACAAGCAAAGGCAGGGATAGGCGCCAATGGCACGCATCGCCGGAGTCAACCTTCCGAACCAGAAGCGGCTCGAGATCGGGCTGACGTACATCTACGGGATCGGCCAGCCGACCGCGCGCAAGATCGCGTCCGAGCTCGGCCTCAGCCCCGACACGAAGGTGAAGGACCTCACGGACGAAGAGGTCACGAAGCTCCGCAACTTCATCGACTCGAACCTCGAGGTGGAGGGCGACCTGCGCCGCGACCGGCAACAGGCGATCAAGCGCCTCTCCGAGATCGGCGCATATCGCGGGATCCGTCACCGCCGCGGCCTCCCGGTGAACGGGCAGCGGACGAAGACGAATGCACGCAGCCGCAAGGGCCCGAAGAAGACCGTCGGACGCGGAAAGAAGGCGAAGTAGCGTGCCGGGAACTCGTAGGCAGGCGGCCACACGCGGCCGCACGCGTCGCCGCGTCCGCAAGAACATCGCCATCGGCCAGGCGCACATCAAAACGAGCTTCAACAACACGATCGTCGCGCTCACCGACCGCGAGGGGAACGTCATCGCGTGGGAGTCCGCCGGCTCCGCCGGCTTCAAGGGCTCCCGCAAGTCGACGCCGTTCGCCGCGCAGGTGACCGCCGACGCTGCGGCCCGCAAGGGGATGGAGCACGGCCTGCAGAAGGTCGAGGTCTTCGTCAAGGGGCCGGGTTCCGGCCGCGAGACGGCGATCCGCTCGCTCCAGGCGGCCGGCCTCGAGATCCTGTCCGTCAAGGACGTGACGCCGCAGGCGCACAACGGCGTCCGGCCGCGCAAGAGGCGGCGGGTCTAGTGGCTCGCGATCTCGGGCCGAAGTGCCGCATCTGCCGCCGGGAGGGTATGAAGCTCTTCCTCAAGGGCGAGCGTTGCCTGACGGAGAAGTGCGCGATCGAGCGTCGCTCGTATCCGCCGGGCGAGCACGGCCGTGGCCGCATCAAGCAGAGCGAGTACCTCCTGCAGTTGCGCGAGAAGCAGAAGGCACGCCGCTACTACGGCCTGCTCGAGAAGCAGTTCCGCAACTACTACGACAAGGCGTCCAAGCGCTCCGGCGTGACGGGCGAGGAGCTGTTGCGGATGCTCGAGACCCGGCTCGACAATGTCGTCTACCGGCTCGGCTTCGCCGTCTCGCGCGCGCAGGCGAGGCAGCTCGTCCGCCATGGCCACTTCCAGGTCAACGGGCGGCGCGTCAACATCCCGAGCTACCAGGTGCGGCCGAACGACGTCGTCACCGTCGCGTCGGGCTCCTCGGCGCAGCAGGTGATCCGCGACGCCACCGATCTCGTCTCGACCGTCGCTTCCTGGCTCCAGGCCGACCACGACGGGCTGACGGGCAAGGTGCTGAAACAGCCCGAGCGCGACGAGATCGACACGCCGGTGCAGGAACAGCTGATCGTCGAGCTCTACTCGAAGTAACGGAAAGAGGGAACTTCTTTGGCGACTAGAGAAATGGACTTCCAGATCCCGAAGATCGTCCACGAGGACGTGGACGACCATCGCGGGGTCTTTGCGATCGAGCCGCTCGATCGCGGCTTCGGACACACGTTCGGCAACTCGCTGCGGCGCGTGCTGCTCTCCTCGCTGGAGGGCGCCGCCGTCACGTCCGTGAAGGTCGAGGGCACCGCCCACGAGTTCACGACCCTGCCGGGCGTGCGCGAGGACGTCACCGACATCATCCTCAACCTCAAGAACCTCGTGGCGCGACTGCACGGCGAATCGCCCGAGATCGAGGTGCACATTGCGAAGAAGGGGCCGGGCTCGGTCACGGCCGCCGACATCGAGGCGCCCGCCGACCTCGAGATCCTGAACCCGGAGCTCGAGGTCGCGAACCTGTCCGACAAGGGCAGGCTCGAGATCACGCTGACGATCGGCCGCGGCCGCGGCTACTCGCCGGCGGAGCTCAACCGTGGCGCACAGCACACGATCGGCGTCATCCCCATGGACTCGATCTTCTCGCCGGTGCGGCGCGTGGCGTACCAGGTCGAGGCTGCGCGCGTCGGGCAGCGGACGGACTACGACCGGCTCACGATCGACATCACGACCGACGGCTCGGTCGAGCCGAAGGACGCACTCGGCGAGGCCGCGGAGATCCTGATCCGCCAGCTCGCGATCTTCACCGACCTCGACCGGATCGAGGGCTTCGGCGAGGCCGCGCCCGTCGACGGCGGCGTCACGCCCGAGGCCGCCCTCGCGCACGGGATGGAGAACTTCCCGATCGAGGAGCTCGAGCTCGGCGTCCGCTCGTACAACTGCCTCAAGCGGGTCGGGATCGAGACGATCGGCGATCTCGTGATGAAGACCGAGCAGGAGCTGGCCGCGATCCCGAACTTCGGCAAGAAGTCGATCGAGGAGGTGCGCGAGACGCTCGCGCAGCACGGCCTCCACCTCCGCGGCGAGAACGGCTCCGGCGGCTTCGCCGAGTAGGGAGCGGCGATGCGTCACGCTCGCACAGGGAAGAAGCTCGGCCGCGACGCGGCGCACCGCAAGGCGCTGTACTCCAACCTCACGTGCTCGCTCATCGAGCACGGCCGGATCCGCACGACCGAGGCGAAGGCGAAGGCGGTCAAGCCGTTCGCCGAGCAGATGATCACGCTGGGCCGGCGCGGCGACCTCCATGCGCGCCGGCAGGCGCTGTCCGTCCTCCGCTCGCAGGAGGCGGTGCACAAGCTCTTCGCCGACGTCGGGCCGCGGATGGCGGACCGGCCGGGCGGCTACTCGCGGATCGTGAAGCTCGGCCACCGTGCCGGCGACGCCGCCGAGATGGTCTATCTCGAGCTCGTCGACTACGAGCCGTAGACGCTAGTGCCCGACCGGGGTGCCGAGGACGGACCCCAGTCCTGCGCTGACCGCGGCGATGAGGATTCCCGCGAAGGTGACGATGCCGAGCGCGCGGATGAACGTGTCCTCGAAGAACCGCCAGCGGAAGTAGGCGAGCATGAGCAGCTCGAACGCCACGACCGCCACTGCGAAGGAGAGGGCGACGTGATAGTTCGGGATCAGGAAGGGCAGGGAGTGCAGGATCCCGCCGAGGAACGTTCCGCCGCCGGTGATCACGCCTCGTATCCAGGGGCTGCCGCGGCCGGTCAGCTCGCCGGTGTCGGAGAGTCCCTCCGAGAAGCCCATGCTGATTGCGGCGCCGAGCGACGTCGCGAGACCGGCGATGAAGGCGTAGCGCGTGTCGTGCGAGGCGAGGACCACGGCGAAGATCGGCGCCAGGGTCGAGAGCGAGCCGTCGATGAGGCCGACCATCGCCGGCTGCACCTTTTGCAGGAGGAAGGCGTGTTCGTCGCTCACGAGGTAGAGTATATCAATCGGTGTGCAAGAAGTAGAGCATGAGGCACGCCTGACAAGCGGCGTCAGGATTCCCTGACGTGCGCCTCATCCTGACGCTCGAGTACGACGGCACGCCGTTCCGCGGCTGGGCGGCACAGCCCGGGCTGCCGACGGTGGAGGCCGCGGTGCACCGGGCGCTCATCGAGACCTTCGAGTCGGTGGAGAGTCTCGCGGTCGCCGGACGTACCGACACCGGCGTGCACGCGCTCGGCCAGGTCGTGTCGGTCGAGGTCGAAGGTGGGCCCGGACCGGAACGAGCTGCGGCGGCGCTCAATCCGCGCCTCCCGGACGAGATCACCGTGCTCTCGGCCGCAGAGGCTCCGGAGGGGTTCCACGCTCGCCATTCCGCGCGCTCGC
Source organism: Thermoleophilia bacterium (assembly GCA_025933895.1). Classification (GTDB taxonomy): domain Bacteria; phylum Actinomycetota; class Thermoleophilia; order Gaiellales; family Gaiellaceae; genus Palsa-739. The sequence goes on along the minus strand of JAICZB010000008.1, from coordinate 14,052 downwards.
GCAGCTATCGCTACCGGCTCTATACGCGCTCGACGCCGTCGCCGTTCGAGCAGCACCGCAGCTGGTGGCTCCCGCGACCGGTTGACGAAGCGGCGTTCGCCGCGGCGGCGGCGGCGCTGGCCGGCGAGCACGACTTCCGCGCATTCACGCCGACGCAGACGCAGCACCAGGTCTTCCTCCGCGTCGTCGAGCGGGCGGAGTGGATCCGGCGCGGCGACCACCTCGACTTCGAGATCACCGCGGGCAGCTACCTCCGCCACATGGTGCGCAGCCTCGTCGGGACGATGGTCGAGACGCCCGGGGCGATTCCCGAGCTGCTCGACGGGCGAGCCCGATCGGAAGCGGGAACGACCGCCCCGCCGTGGGGCCTGTACCTCGTGGCCGTGTCTTACTAAGTAACAGACTGTTACTTGACGCGTTCGCTGCGGCTCTGCGGCCGCGGCGAGTTCGCGTGGGCTGTACCTCCGGGCCGTGTCTTTCCAAGTAACAGTCTGTTACTTGCCGAGGAGTAGGGTCGCGATCTCGTCTGGCGCAAGTTCCGTGCCGTCCTCGGTGTGCTTTTCCTCGTCCAGCCGGATGCGGCGGGCGGGGAGGCTCAGGGTCACCTGCTCGGGCCGAGGGTTCGGGTTGAAGACGCGGAGGACGAGGCCTCTGCCGTCCTCGGCCTGCTTGAGGCAGGAGAAGACGACGTCGCCGTCGAGCTCGAGCGGCGAGTCGAACGGATCACCGCGGAGGAAGTCCGTGCGGTAGTCCTGGCTCGCCCGAACGAGTCCGGCGTTCGAGAGCTCGTCGCCGTCGAAGCGGAGCGCGTACTCGAAGCGGTGCCGTCCGCGGCACTGGCCGTCGGGCGTGACGATGTCCGGGCCGGCGGCGAGAGGCCGGGTCGGCAGGCCGGACGGCCGCGAGATCGTGCCGACGCAACGGAGGAGGGTAAGTCGTAACCCGTCCGCGGATGCCTCGTACTCAGGCAGCCCCTTCGTCAGCAGCACGAGCTCGCCGAGCGCAACGGCACCGAGCGTGTGGGCCGTCGGCACGGGCGGCTCGACCCAGTCTGCGCGCGACGGCGGTGGGACAACGGGACGCCGGACGACGGCGAACTGGCTCTCGGCCCGCACCTCGTCCGCACCGCTCTCCGAACGGACGAGGACGCGTAGGCGATGATCCTCGGCGTCGTTGTCCACGATGCTCGTCAGCTCGACGCGGTCGAGGCCGGGGGCGGATCGGATCGTCGTCTCGATCGTGGTCCCGGGTAGCTCGTGCTCGAGCACGAGCGTGCCGTCGAGCGCGCGCGACGCTACGAGCTCGGCAGTCCGCACCCCGCCCCCGGGGCAGAACGTGTACAGATCGCCCACGTCCGGCTCGTCCTCGAACACGAGCAGCGCGGCGACGGCGTCCAGGTCAAACGGCGTCTCCCGCCCGGCGAGAGGCTCGGGCCGCGCCCCGGAGAAGCCGTCGAGCTCGAACGTCTCTCCATCGACGACGCGACGCCGGCGAAACGGCAGCGTGTTCACGATCGCTCCGCCGACGCCGAGCGCCTCCCGTTCGGCGTAGTCGAGCGTCCGGTCGAGCTGCTCGTAGCGGACGAGCATGTCCCGGTGCACCTCGTCGCACGAGCAGCCGCAGATCGAGTCGTGCGGGTGGTTGCGGAGCAGGTCGCGCCACGCAAGCCGCAGGTCGGCGGCCGGGTACGGCGCGTCCTCGCGCAGCGTCCTGAGCGCGGCGGCGGTCTCGATCGAGAGCAGGCGCCGCTCCGCACGCTCGTTCGCCTGCTTGAGATAGACCCGCGCCGAGTTGACGCCGCGCAGGACATTCTGGAGCCGGCTGCCGACGAGCTCGCCCTCGTGTACCGGCAGCCCGTCCGGCGCCGGCGCGTGCTCGTCGTAGCGGCCGATCCGGAGATCCGCCCCGAACGTGCGCTCGAGGCCGGCCAGGATCTCCGGCAGCTCCGGCTCGATCGGCAGGTGGTCGGAGCCGTTCGCGAGCACGATCTCGTCCTGCTCCGCGTCGCGCAACACGTCGCCGAACTGCTCGACGATCGCGGGGATGCGCTCCTCGGCGTCGCGGTACCAGGTGAGGCGCGCGAAGTTGTCGTAGTGCGGGACCATCTGGCACGCGACCACCTCCGCCGGCCCTGCGCGCCAGCGGAAGACGACGCCGACGTCGTCGAGCTCGTCTCCCATGCCGCGCGAGAAGAGGAAGGTGCGGATACCGAAGCCGGCCAGGATCTGCGGCAGCTGCGCCGGATGGCCGAAGCTGTCGGGGAGGTAACCGGCGCCGCTCGGCTCGACTCCGAAACGGCGGCAGACGCGGCGCCCGAGCAGGAGGTTCCGGACCAGCGACTCGCCGCCGACGAGGATCTCGTCGGGTAGCACGTACGACGGTCCGACCTCGAGTCGCCCGCCGGCGAGCAGCGCCCGGAGCCGCCCCTCGTTCTCCGGGCGCACGTCGAGGTAGTCCTCGAGCACGATCGCCTGCCCGTCGAGCGTGAACGAGGTGAAGGAAGGGTCGCGTTCGAGCGTCTCGAGGACGCCGTCGACGACCATGCCGAGGCGCAGCCGGAACTGCTCGAAGGGCAGGTACCACTCGCGATCCCAGTGCGTGTGCGGGACGACGAGGTAGCGAAACTGTGAGACCTCGGCCAACGCTCCGGAGCCTACTGTTGCTGGAAGCGTTGGCGGCCAAGCCGCCGACGCCCGGCGGACGACCCCGCCCGCAAGCGGCCGGTGGGCCGCCGATACGATCGAACGGATGCGGTTCGAGACCGTTCTCTTCGACCTCGACGGCACCGTCGTCGACTCCGGCGCGATCATCCTCGCCTCCATGCGGCACGCGACCCGCGAGGTGCTCGGGCGCGACTATTCCGACGAGGAGCTGCTGCAGGCGGTCGGCGGCCCGGGCCTCGAGGCGCAGATGTCGGCGCTCGCGCCCGACCACGTCGAACGACTCGTCGACGTCTACCGGGCCCACAACGAGCCGCTCCACGACGACCTCGAGGCTTGCGTGGGGATGGAGGACGTCCTCGTGCGCCTCCGGGACGAGGGCCGCCGCCTCGGCGTCGTCACGGCGAAGCGTCGCGCGACGGTCGAGCTCGCGTTCGCGCGCGTCCCTCTCGGCCACCTCTTCGAGGCGATCGTCGGCGGCGACGAGACGGAACGCCACAAGCCCGATCCGCAGCCGCTCCTCCTCGGCGCCGAGCGGCTCGGGGCCGACCCGGCCGCGACGGCCTACGTCGGCGACTCGCCGTTCGACGTCCGGGCGGCGAAGGCGGCGGGCATGTTCGCCGTCGCCGTCACCTGGGGCCGGATCCACGAGCGCGTGCGGCTCGAGGACGAGCAGCCGGACGCGGTCGTCGAACGCGCTGAGGAGCTCCTTGGCGTCCTCTAGGACCACCACGGCCTCCGCCCGCGCCGCCGAGCTGCGCGACATCCTCAACCGCGCGCTCATCGCCTACCACGTCAAGGACGAGCCGGTCATGGAGGATGCGGCCTACGACGTCCTCTTCGACGAACTGGTCGCGCTGGAGGAGGAGCACCCGGAGCTGCTGACTCCCGACTCGCCGACTCAGCGGGTCGGGGCGCCCGCCTCCGAGCGCTTCCGCAAGGTGCGGCACCTGTCGCCGATGGGCTCGCTCGACAAGGTGACGACGGACGAGGCGGTCGCGAAGTGGGCGGACGACGTCCGCAAGCGCCTCGGGCGGGAAGGCGATGCCGTCGCCTACGTCCTCGAGCCGAAGATCGACGGGCTCGCGATCAACCTGACCTACCGCGACGGAGTGCTCGAGCAGGGAGCCACCCGGGGAGACGGCGTCGAGGGCGAGGACGTGACCGTCAACCTCCGCACCATCCGCGCGATCCCGCTGGCGATGGCCGGCAAGAAGAAGGTCTCGGGAACCGTCGAGGTGCGAGGCGAGGTCTACATGCCGCTCTCCGGCTTCAACGCCCTGAACGAGCGGCTCGTCGCCGAGGACAAGAAGCCGACGCCGAACCCCAGGAACGCGGCGGCGGGATCGCTGCGGCAGAAGGACTCCACGATCACGGCGGCGCGTCCGCTGTCCTTCTGGGCGTACGGCATCGGCGTCCACGAGGGGGTCGATCTCGCGACCCACTGGGAGACGCTGACGTGGCTGCGCGAGCACGGCTTCCCGACGAACCCGTTCGCCGAGCGCGTGGAGTCGGTGGAGGAGGCCGTCGAGCGCTGCGTCGCGTGGGAGACGCGGCGGCGCGAGCTCGACTACGAGATCGACGGAATCGTGATCAAGGTCGACTCCTACGCACAGCAGGAGCGCCTCGGCGCGCTGCACGGGCGGCCCCGCTGGTCGCGGGCCTTCAAGTGGGCGCCCCTGACGGCCGTGACCCGGCTGAAGAAGATCATGATCCGCGTCGGCCGGACCGGCGCGCTCAATCCGTGGGCGCTGCTCGAGCCCGTCGAGGTCGGTGGCGTCACCGTCTCGCGCGCGACGCTGCACAACGAGGAGGACATCAACCGCAAGGGGATCCGCGAGGGCGACGACGTCATCGTCCAGCGCGCTGGCGACGTCATCCCGCAGGTCGTCGGTCCCGCCGGACCGCACCGGAAGGGAACGCGGGAGTTCCGGATGCCGACCCACTGCCCGCTCTGCAACACCGAGATCGTGAAGCCCGAGGGCGAGGCGATGCACCGCTGCCCGAACCGCGCCTGTCCGTCGCGCGGCCTCGAGACGCTGATCAGCTGGGTCGAAGGTCCCGCCGACATCGACGGCGTCGGGGAGCAGACGGTGAGGACGCTGTGGGAGAAGGCGCTCGTCCGTTCCCTGCCGGATCTCTACCGCCTGAAGAAGGAGCAACTGCTCGAGCTCGACGGCTTCGGCGAGATCTCGGCCACGAACGCGATCCAGCAGATCGAGGCGTCGCGGACGCGAGTTCCGTTCTCGCGCGTGCTGCTCGGGCTCAACATCTCCGGCATCGGCTGGGTGCTCGCGCAGAACCTCGCCCGGCATTTCCTCACCGTCGACGCGCTCATCGCGTCGAGCCCGGAGGAGATCGCCGAGGTCGAGGGCTTCGGGCCGGACCGCGCCGAGGCCGTTGCGGAGTGGTTCGCGGACGAGGACAACCGTGCGCTGGTCGAGGACCTGCGAGGCCTCGGGCTGCGCTTCGAGGCGGGGGAGGACGAGAAGCCCCGCGAGGGGCCGCTCACCGGCAGCACGTACGTGATCACGGGCACGCTCGAGCGCTTCTCCCGCGACGAGGCCCAGGAGCGGCTCGAGGCGCTCGGGGCGAAGGTGACCGGCTCCGTCTCCGCGAAGACGACCGGCCTCGTCGTCGGCGAGGAGCCCGGCGCCTCGAAGCTCACGAAGGCGCAGAAGGCCGAGGTGCCGATCCTCTCCGAAGCGGATCTGCTCAGCCTGTTCGGCGAGAGCTAGCGGCAGATCGCACGGCCGCGGCTAGGACCTGGGCGAAGCGGTTCTGGGACCGCTCGGCGTTCGGTGTCCGAACCGGGCTGCCGTTCTCGAGGATCGAGAAGACGTAGCTGTCGCCGACGAAGCCCGAGAGCGCCGAGGCGTTGGCGGTCGTTCCGGTCTTGGCGCGCACGACGCCGTGGGCCGGTCCGGTGCGCATGCGGCTCTCGAGCGTGCCGGTCTCTCCGGCGATCGGCAGGGCGGGGACGAGGTACGGCCGGAGGTCGGCGTCCTGCCACATCGTCCGCAGCAGCGTGGCCAGGCTGAACGGCGTCCAGCGGTCGAGGAGGGAGAGCCCGGATCCGTCGACGATCCGCACGCCGCCCAGCGGCACGGCCGCCGCCTTGAGGAGGCGCCGCTCGACCACGATCCCGGCCGCTGCCGAGCCGCCGCTGCCCTGCACGGCGCCGATCTCCTTCAGCAGCATCTCCGCATAGAAGTTGTCGCTGTAGACGTCCATGTGACGCACAAGCGTGGCGAGGCGAGCCGACTGGACCTCCGCGAGTGGAACCGCGCGGGCCGAGGCGACACCCACGACGGCCGCGCCGTGCACCGTGATCCCGGCGCGGCGCAGGTCCTGCCGGAAGAGCTGTGCAGCCATCAGCGCCGGGCGCGACGTCTCGGACCGTCCGGTCCAGCCGCGGTTGACGATCAGCGCCGAGAGCGCAGGAGACTCGTGGAGGTAGAACTCCGCCTTCCAGCCGAGCCCCGTGCGACGTGTGTCGAACCAGCTCTCGTCGCCGAGGATCCGCCCGCTCAAGTGCCTGATCCCGGCCGCGCGGACCTGCCGGGCGAGCGAGTTGAGCTGGGCGGCGGACAGCGCCGGATCTCCGTAGCCCTTGAGTACGAGGCTCCCGCGCCAGGTCGTGCCGCTCTGCTGCCCCTCGCCGAGCACGTCGGTCTCGATGCGGAAGGAAGGGCCGAGTGCCGTCAGCGCCCCGAACGTCGTCGCGAGCTTCTCATTCGAGGCCGGCCTGAGCGCGAGCAGCGAGTTGTGGGCGAAGAGCGTCTGGCCGGTTTCGGGGTCGAGGACGATCGCTCCCGTGCGTGCGGGGCTCACGTGCTTTGCGTGCAGCGCCCGGGCCAGCTGCTGCTGGAACGTGCTGCGAGACCCCGCCTGCGCGGCGGGGACGAGCAGGAAAGCAACGATTGCCACTGCCGTTGCGGCAAGACGGAGAGGCACGGTTTCCATTTTTCAAGCGAGACGGCAAACGTCAAGGCCAATGGGTCGGCCGAGGCCGGAAGATGGGCCGGGCGGCCCATTCCCGCGGTTGCCCGACCGTCCGATAATCGTGGGCCGATGCCGCTGAGGGACGAGATCGTTGATCTGCTCAGGATGCCCGAGAACGGGGCGGGCGCGCCAAGCCTCGACACGATCGAGTTGACGCTGACGAGCGGCTATGCGGCCGCTCTCGAGCTCGAGGCCGAGCGGTTGCGGCTCGAGCGACGGCTCGGCGAGGTCGCGCGCGACGCAGGCGAGGTCTCGGCGCACAGCGTCGCCAGCGAGCTCGCGGAGCTCTCCGAGCGCCTCGAGACGGCCGACGACGAGCTCACGCGCCTCCGCTCGCTCCTGCGCAGGCTCCAGCTTCGCGCCCGCGCGCGTCGCCGCGGGCGCCGTTAGACGATCCCGCTGCGGACTGCGTAGACAGCCGCCTGGATGCGGTTGTCGATCTGGAGCTTCATCAGGATGTTCGAGATGTGGTTCTTGACCGTCTTCGGGCTGATGTGGAGCTCGGCGGCGATGACGGCGTTGTCCTTGCCGTTCGCGATCAGCTTCAGCACCTCGATCTCGCGCTCCGAGAGCTCCGCGCGGATCATCTCCTCGATCTCCGGCTGTGCGCTCGTGGCCCGGATGCGCTGCAGCACCTTCGCCGCGATGTGAGGCGAGATCAGCGCCTCGCCACGCGCCGCCGCGCGGATTCCGGAGACGAGCTCCTGGATCGAGGCGTCCTTGAGGAGGTAGCCGCATGCGCCGGCGAGGATCGCGTCGGTGACGTCGCTGTCCTCGTCCGAGATCGTGAGCATCACGACGCGTGTCAGCGGCGCGACCTCCGCGATGTGGCGTGTCGCCTCGACGCCGCCCATCGACGGCATGTTGAGGTCCATGACGACGACGTCGGGCGTGAGCTCGCGGACGTGCACGACCGCCTCGGCGCCCGTCGCAGCCTCCCCGACGATCACGAGGTCCTGCTCCTCGAGCAGATTCCGCAGGCCCGTCCGGAAGAGGTCGTGGTCGTCGACGAGCAGCACACGGAGCGGCTCCGTCTGCCGGTCTTCGGCCGTTTCCACGAGCTCGGTCACCGCGAATCTCCCCCCTCTCGCGGCGCTCAGTGTAGTGGAGGATCAGTAGATCGTGATCGTGACCGCCCGCCGGCCCCAAGAAGCGCATTCGGAGGCGGTCATCCAGAGGTCGATGACGGCGCCCTTGACGCCGCTGCCGACGTCGGCGGCAACGCCGTTGCCGTAGCCGGGTACGTACATGCGGGTTCCGAGCGGGATGAGGGACGGGTCGACCGCGACTACCCCGTGCCCGACGGGCATCCCGGTCGCGGTCGTGCCCGGAAGGTCGTAGCAGGTCGCGCTCACCGTGAGCTGCCGCTTGCCCGACGGCGGCGGGGAGGTCGTGCGCTGCAGCTGCTGCGACTTCTGCTGGGCAGTGTGCGCCGCGGCTTCGACGCTCCTGACCTGCGCAGCCTGCATCCGCGCCCGCTCCCGCAGCGAGGAGATGTACGCGCGGCGGGCGGCCACCGCCTGGGCCAGGCTCTGCTCTGCCTGCTGCGCAGCGGCGAGCGAGCGGTCGAGCCGGCGTTGCTCCGCGGCGAGGCGGTGCCGCGTCCGCAGCAGGCGGCTGCGCGCCGCGATCGTCGCCGTCACGATCTGCCGGCTCTGGTCGGAGACGCGCGACAGGGCGTCGAGCCGGCGGAGGCCCTCGCCCAGGGACTCTGCGCCGAGCACGACGGCCACCGGGTCGACGTTGCCTCGTTCGTAGAGGGCGCGGAGGTCGACCGCGAGCCGATGCTGGCCGGTCGTGAGCGACGCCCTGGCGGCGCCGAGCTCCCGCTGGAGCGACGCGCGCAGCCCTCGCAGTGTTGCCGCCTGCTGCTCGAGCGAGGCGACGCGCGTCTGCCACGCCTGGAGTCTTGAGTCGAGCGCGTACAGGCTGAGCAGCGCCTGATGTGCTTCCGAGTCGAGCTGCTGGGTCGTGGCGTCGGCGACAGCGGGCCCTCCGCGATTCGCCGTTCCAGGAGCGGCGAGCGCGGCCGAGGCAGCAGTGAGCGTGAGCGCCGCGGCGAGGCCTGCGAACCGCGCGGCGCGGGATCGCATCCTCCCGAGCACGAGGGCGGACCGTACTCGACGCCACGACTTTGTGCGACGGCACCCGCCGGCGCCATCGGAAGCCGCGGTGCCGAATTGCAGCATTTTCGCGACGGTTCTCCGTTGCGAGCATCCGGCAGGCTTGTTACGGTGCACCGCTTGTGACGGGCGGGAGGACGTCATTGCGTGCGCCGGGACGGGTTGCGGCTCTTTCGGCGCTTTTGTTCGGCCTGCTCGTGGCGGGCCTGTTGGGGGCCTCGGTGCCGGGGGCGCGGGCCAACCCGATCGCCGCGAAGCGTGCTCAGGCACAGAGCGTGCTCGATCGGCTGCGGCAGCTCGATGCGGCCGCCCAGCGGGCGAACAGCCGTTACCGGGCCGCGAACGCGAAGCTGCGGCTCGTCGAGCACCAGCTCCGCGTCAACCGGCAGGCGCTCGGGGTGGCCCACGGGAACTTCCGCCGCGCCCAGCAAACGCTCATGCAGCGGCTCGTCGCGATCTACACGTCCGAGGATCAGCAGTCATCCCTCGCCGTCATCCTCGGCGCCCGCAGCCTCGACGACCTCATCTCGCGCATCGAGACCGTCAACTCGATGTCGAAGCAGAACAACGAGCTCATCGAGCAGGTGCTGTCGTTCCAGCACCAGATGGTGCGCCGCCGGGGGCTCCTGCGCCGCGAGCGCGTCCGCCAGAACCGGCTCGTCGCGGCACGCGCGGCGGAGCGCAACCGCATCGAGGGCCGGCGCGCCGCCGAGAGTCGTCTCTACAACTCGGTCCGCACGCAGATCCAACACATGATCGCGTCGCAGCAGGCCGCTCAGGCTGCGGCGGCCCATGCCGCGCAGGCGGCGGCGCAGTCGCAGGCGGCCGCACCCCAGGGCAGCTTCGGCGTCGGCAATCCCGTCAGCACCTCGATCCCGGGCGACAGGTACAGCAGCGTCGTCGGGATCGCGATGCAATACCTCGGCGTCAAGTACGTGTGGGGAGGGGCGAGCCCGAGCGGCTTCGACTGCTCCGGCCTCGTCATGTACGTCTACGCCCAGGTCGGCGTGTCACTGCCGCACTACACCGTCGCGCAGTGGAACTACGGCGACTCCGTCTCGGTGCCGCGAAGCGAGCTCGAGCCCGGCGACCTCGTCTTCTTCGCCGGCCTCGGCCACGTCGGGATCTACGTCGGCAACGGACAGTTCATCCACGCGCCGCACACCGGCGACGTCGTGCGGATCGACAGCCTGAGCGAGGGCTGGTACAGCTCGGAGTACTACGGCGCGAAGCGCATCCTCGGTTAGCCCCGCCCGTCCGCGTACATCCGCTCGATCTCGTCCGCGAAATGCTCGTGGACGACCTTGCGACGCAACTTCAGTGTGGGCGTCACTTCGCCCTCCTCCTGGGAGAAGTCGCGAGGGAGGATCGAGAACCGCTTGATCTGCTCGACGCGCGTCCGGTCGCGGTTGACCTGGTCCACGACCTCCTGCACGAGCTCCTGCGGGTTCCGGCCGCTCGAAGTGACCTCGGCCTCGTCGAGCGTCACGAGCGCGGTCACGTAGGGGCGACGGTCTCCGACGACGAGCGCCTGCGAGACGAAGCGTGAGGTCTTGAGCGCGTTCTCGAGGTTCTGCGGCGCGATGTTCTTGCCGCCCGCAGTGATGATCAGGTCCTTCTTGCGGTCGGTGATCCGTAGGAAGCCCTCGGCGTCGATCTCGCCGACGTCGCCGGTGCGGAGCCAGCCGTCGTCGGTCAGCGCCGCCGCGGTCGCTTCCGGCTCCTTGTAGTAGCCCGCGAAGACGGAGCTGCTCCGGATCAGGATCTCGCCGTCGTCGGCGAGGCGGAGCTCCGCGCCCTCGACCGGCCGGCCGACCGTTCCGATGCGGAAGTCGCCCGGTGCGTTGACCGTTGCCGAGCTGGACGTCTCGGTCAGGCCGTACCCCTCGACCACCGGGACGCCGAGCGCGTGGAAGAACTCCATCACCTCGGGGGAGAGCGGGGCCGCGCCGGACACGCCGACCCGGAGGCGCCCTCCGAGCCGCTCGCGCACCTTGGCGAACACGAGCCGGTCGGCCAGCCGATGCTGCACCGCGAGGAGGCCGCCGACGGAAGATCCCTCACGACGGGTGCGGCTCACACGGGCACCGACCCCGAGCGCCCAGAGCCCGATCCGCTTGCGTAGCCCTTCGGCGCGCTCGATCTCCCCGAGCGTGTTCGCATGCACCTTCTCGTAGACGCGCGGTACGGCCGGCAGGACCGTGGGCCGCACCGCCGCCAACGCCTCGGGCACGCGGGCGACGTCCGCGACGAGCGCGACGGTCGCCCCGCGATGCGTTCCCGCCTGGTGCGCGAGCCGCCCGTAGCTGTGCGCGAGCGGGAGGAAGAGGAGCACGACGTCGCCCGGCTGGTTCATCCCCTCGACCACGCGGATCGCCGCCGTGACGAGGTTCCCGTGCGTGAGCATGCAGCCCTTCGGCGGGCCGGTCGTGCCGGAGGTGTAGATCAGTGTCGCGAGGTCGTCCTCCTCGACGAGATCCGGCTGGAGATGCCTCGAGAGGCGCCCATCCGACTCGAGCTTCTCGAGCCAGTCGAACGGGATGATCTCGCGCAGCGTCGGGAGGGTGCCGCGAATGGAGACGAGCTTCCGCGTCTGCTCCTCGTCCTCCGTGAAGGCGAGCACCGCCTCGCAGTGTCCGAGGATGTACTCGCACTCCTTCGCCGAGCTCGTCGGATACAGCCCGACGACGACGGCGCCGATCGACATCACGGCCCAGTCGAGCAGGATCCACTCGAGCCGTGTCTGCGCCAGGACCGCCACGCGGTCGCCGTGGCGCACGCCGCGCGCGAGCAGTCCCCGGGCGAGCGCCTCGACGCGCTCCGCCGCCTCACCCCACGAAACCGGCTGCCAGCCTTCCGCCGTCTCCTCGAGATACGCGGGCTCGGCCGGCGCGTCGCGGACGGCGTCGCGCCAGAGCTCGGGCGCTGTCCGCCTTTCCATGCGCCGAATCGTATGCAGGGAAGCCGATGAGAATCGAGAAAACCGCCGGTCCCCAACTAAACTCGGAATTCTCATGCGGACCATCTGGAACGGATCGATCAGCTTCGGCCTTGTCAACATCCCTGTCGGGCTCGCGCTCGCGACCCAGCGGAAGGACGTGTCCTTCCGCACGCTCCACCGCGAGTGCGGCACGCCGATCAAGCAGAAGCGCTGGTGCCCGGTGCACGAGCGCGACGTGGAGCCCGAGGAGCTCGTGAAGGGCTGGGAGTTCGCGAAGGGCCAGTACGTTCTCGTCGAGGAGGCCGATCTCGAGGCCGTCGCCCTGCAGCGGTCCCAGTCGATCGCGATCCTCCGCTTCGTCCGGCTCGCGGACGTCGATCCCGTCTACTTCGACCGCACGTACTACCTCGCGCCCGCCGGCGGAGACGCGCAGCGGCGGCCCTACGTCCTCCTGCTGCGCGCGATGGAGGAGTCGGGCATGGCTGCGGTCGGCAAGTTCGTCCTCTGGGGCAAGGAGAACCTCTGCCTCATCCGCGCCCAGTCCGGCGCGCTGTTGCTCGAGACGCTCTTCTTCGCCGAGGACGTGCGGGCGCGGGACGAGATCGAGGAGGCCGTTGCCGAGACCGACGTGCAGGAGGCCGAGCTGAAGCTCGCCGAGCAGGTCATCTCCAGCCTCGCCGGCGACTGGAGCCCCGAGGACTTCGAGAACGACTACCGCCGCGACCTCGCGCAGATGCTCGAGGCGAAGCTCGCCGGCCAGGAGATCGTCGCGCCGGAGCCTGTCGCCGAGGCGCCTGTCATCGATCTGATGGAGGCGTTGCGCCAGAGCGTCGCCGACGCACGGACCCGACGCTCGGCGGAAGGATCCAAGGACGGGAAAACCGGCTCGAAAGCCGGCTCCCGGTCTCGCCGGGCGCCGGCGAAGAAGTCCGCCTGACGCCTGAGCTCTACGCTGCGGGCTGCTGCGCGGCCAGTGCCTGCAGCTGCGCCTGGAAGAGGTACTTGTCGATCTTTCCCTGGTAGATAGGCACGCCCTCTTCGACGCACACCCGGATCACCTCCTGCCTGTCGAGACCGAGCTCTTTCGACAGTTCTTCGGGCGTGAGGTGATTCGCCATCGGTTGGCTCCTTTTCCTGGAACGAAAAAACCCGCCGCGCGCAACGCGCTGGCGGGCTAGATCGCCTCGCTTGTCGACAGTGCAGGCCTCACAGTGGTTGCCTCACTCGGCCCGCCTCACAGAAACATCCATCACGCACAGAATATGCCCTCGTGCCGACGGAGGGCAAACAGCGTCTCCCGGGTTTCGAGGAGCGCGAGCTCGAGTGGCGTGGTACGCGGCTGCGCTACGCGGTCGGCGGTGACGGCCCGCCGCTCGTGCTCGTCCACGGGCTCGGCGGGACGATCGAGAACTGGCGCGCGCTCGCACCGCAGCTCGCCGCGCGCGACCGCGTCCTCGTGCCCGACCTGCCCGGTCACGGAGGCTCGGCGCCTCTGCCCGAGGCTCGTAACGTCGACGCGCTGGCGGAGGCCGTTCTGGCGATCGCGGACGCGGAGGCCGTTCGCGGCGCAGTGTGGGTCGGTCACTCGCTCGGCGGTGTCGTCGTGCTCCGCGCCGCGGTGCTGCGGCCGGATGCCGCGCGCGGCCTCGTCCTCGCCGGTGCGGCAGGGATCGGCTCCGCGTCCCGCGCCGCTCAGGTCACGCTCGCCGTGCTCGGTCTCGCACGGCCGGGTCGTCTGATCGCGCCGTACCGGCGTGCGTGGTCGCGGTCGCGGCTCGGCCGTCGGATCGCGTTCGGCTGGTGGGGCGCCGCGGATCCCGACGCGCTCGAGCCGGAGCTCGCCGAGGCCTTCCTCGTCGGCCCCGCGCACCACACGAACACGCGTCAGGCCGGGCAGGCGCTGCTCGCCTCGGACCCGCGTACCGAGCTCGACCGCGTCGCCTGTCCTTGCGTCTGCCTCTGGGGGGCGAGCGACCACTGGGTGCGGCTCGAGGACGGGATGGAGTACGCCCGCCGCCTCCGCGCACCGCTGCGGGCGATCGCCGGCTGCGGTCACCTCCTGATCGGCGAGCGACCGGACGTGTGCGTCGCGGCGATCCGCGACTTCGTGGACTCCGTCGGCTAGACAGCCGCCGGAGCCTCGAACGGGATCACGTCGGCGCCCTCTCCGCGCTCGTCGCTGCGCGGCCCGCCGCCGAGGAACTCGACCCGCCGGGCGACCACCTCGAGCGCGCTGCGCCGCTTGCCCTCGTCCTCCCACGAGCGGGACTTCAACCGCCCGTCGATTGCGACGCGCCGTCCCTTGCCGAGATATTCGGCGCAC
>JAICZB010000157.1 GCA_025933895.1 Thermoleophilia bacterium | reverse complement strand
GGAGGCGGGCTCGTCTCCGGCATCGTCACGGGGCTCGACGGACGGGCCCGTGTCGTCGCAGTCGAGCCGGAGCAGGCCCAGTGCTTCACCGCGGGACTCGCGGCCGGACGCAGCGTGCGCGTCGAGACGAACACGATCGCCGACGGCCTCGCGCCGCCGTTCGCCGGCGATCTCCCGCTCGCCGTTTGCAGCGGGCGTGTCGAGACTGTGCTCGTGACCGAGGAGGAGATCGCCGCAGGGATGCGGTTCCTCTACGCGCGCGCCAAGCTCGCGTGCGAGCCGGCCGGGGCAGCGGCGGCGGGCGCCGTCCTCGCGGGCAAGCTCGAGGCGGGCCCCGGCGTGGCCGTGATCGTCTCCGGCGGCAACGTGGAGCCGAAACAGGCCGCTGCTATCTTGAGAGGGCAATGAAAGCCGGCATCCATCCCGAGTACGTCCTCGCCACGGTGACGTGCTCCTGCGGAAACACGTTCCAGACCCGCTCGACGAAGCCCGAGCTGCACGTCGAGATCTGCTCCCAGTGCCACCCGTTCTACACGGGCAAGCAGAAGCTCGTCGACACCGGCGGTCGCGTCGAGCGCTTCCAGCGCCGCCTGGAGCGCGCCGGTCAAGCGCGACGCGGCTAGCGCCGAAGAGAGACCATGGCGAACGTCGGCGGACAGGCGGTCCTCGAGGGCGTGATGATGCGTGGCCCGGGGAACTGGGCCGTCGCGGTTCGCACCCCGTCCGGCGAGATCGCGCAGGTTGCGCGGCCGATCGACTCCGCGATGGCGCGCCACTTCTTCTTCCGGCTGCCCGTCGTGCGCGGCGTGATGGCGCTCGGCGAGTCGCTCGCGATCGGCTTCCGCGCGCTCGCCATCTCGGCGAACTACGCGTCGCAGCAGGAAGGCGAGGACGGCGAGGTGGATACGGAGCTCTCGCGCGGCGCGCTCATCTTCGCCTTCGCGATCGCGATCGGCTTCGCGGTGATGGTGTTCAAGGTCGGGCCGGCGCTGATCACCGACGCGCTCCCGATCTCGAGCGGCGGCTGGTTCGTGATCGTCGAGGGACTGATCCGCGTCACGATGTTCATCGCCTACCTCGCGCTCGTCTCGCTCCTGCCCGACCTGCGCCGTGTCTTCCAGTATCACGCCGCCGAGCACAAGGCGATCAACGCCTACGAGGCCGGCGAGCCGCTCGAGCCGGAGGTCGTGCAGCGTTACTCGCTCATCCACCCGCGCTGCGGAACGGCGTTCCTGCTCTGGGTCATGGTGCTGGCCGTCTTCGTGTTCGCGTTCTTCGGCCGTCCTGCCTGGTACTGGCTGATCGCGACGCGGATCCTCCTGCTGCCGCTGATCGCCGGGCTCGCATACGAGCTGATCCGTTTCGCCGGCAAGCACCAGGGAAACCGCGTGCTGATGACGCTGCTCGCTCCGGGCCTGTGGCTTCAGCGACTGACGACTCGCGAGCCCACGCTCGACCAGCTCGAGGTCTCGATCCGCGCGCTGCGCGAGGTGCTCGCGCTGGAGAAGGCGCCCGGCGAGGCGTCTCTCGTCGAGGTGATGGCGTAGTGGCGACCGAGCGCCGCGCCGAGGTGCGCTGGCAGGGGAGCCTGCTCGAGGGCTCCGGCACGATCGTCTCCACGACGACCGGCGCGATCGGCGAGCAGCCGGTGAGCTGGCCCGCGCGCTCGACCGACGACGCCGGCGGCGTGACGAGCCCGGAGGAGCTGATCGCCGCGGCGCACGCCGCGTGCTTCGCGATGGCGCTCTCGAACACGCTGGCGAACGACGGTCACACGCCCGAGGAGCTCCGCACCTCCGCGACCGTGACCTTCCAGCCGGGCGAAGGCATCACGGGCATCGCACTCACCGTCGAGGGACGCGTCCCTGGTATCGACGAGGACGGCTTCCGCGCCGCCGCACAGACGGCCCGTGAGAACTGCCCCGTCTCGCAGGCGCTCGCGAGTGTCCCCGAGATCGGTCTCGACGCCCGGCTGGCGGGCTAGACGGGCTCGATCCGCCCGCTGCCGACGTCGTAGACGAAGCCCGTCGCCCCGAAGCCGTCCCCGAGCAGCCGATGGCTCCGGATCGCCTCGACGCTCTGCCGGACCCGCTCCGCCACGTCGGAGAACGGCTGGAAGTCGATGCTCTCCGACTCGGGCCCGAGCTTCTCGTGCACCTCGTCGTTCGTGAACGTGAGCATCCCGCAGCCCTTGTGCCCGATCACGACCGCCTCCCGCGTCCCGAGCAGGTGATGGGAGATGAGGAGCGAGCGGATCGTCTCGTCGTTGACGACTCCGCCGGCATTCCGGATCACGTGCGCGTCGCCCTCCTCGAGACCGAGGAAGCGCGCCGGATCGAGGCGGGCGTCCATGCAGGTGACGACGGCGAGCTTTCTCCCGGGCGGCGCCGGCAGGTCGCCCTTGGCAAACCCTGCGGCGTAGCGGTCGTTCGCGGCGGTGACCTCGGCGATGACGGACATTTGCGACCTCCCCGGTCGAAGCTTTACCGACTAAAGCGAGAAGCTATCCGAAGTAAAGTGGTCTGGGCAAAAGTTACGCTGGCCCGCGATGGCAACCGACTTCGACAACCTCGTCGCGGAGCTCGAGCGGAACTATGAGCAACTCCAGGCGCGGATGGCCGATCCGGCCGTGTACAACGACCACCGCGAGGCGGCCGATCTCGGCCGGCGCCTGAAGGAGCTCGAGCAGCCGCACAAGCTCGCGCGCGAGTGGACGGCTGCGCACGACGACCTCATCGCGGCGCGCGAGGACGCCGACCTGCGCGAGCTCGTCCCCGAGCTCGAGGAGCGCACCAGCAGGCTCCAGGAAGATCTGCGCCTCGCGCTCGTCCCGAGCGATCCGGCCGACCGGAAGGACGTGATCGTCGAGGTGCGCCAGGGCGTGGGCGGCGACGAGGCGGCGCTGTGGGCCGGCGACCTCTACCGGATGCTCGCGCGCTACGCCGAGCGGCGCGGCTTCAAGGTCGAAGAGCTCGAGGCGAGCCCATCGGACGGCGGCGGCTACAAGGAGGTCACCTACGCGGTCAAGGGCGACGGCGCGTACTCCGTCTTCAAGTGGGAGGGCGGCACGCACCGCGTCCAGCGCGTGCCCGAGACCGAGAGCGCGGGCCGCATCCACACCTCCACCGCGACCGTCGCGGTGATGCCCGAGGCGGAGGAGGTCGAGGTTCAGATCGACGCGAACGACCTCAAGATCGACGTCTACCGCTCTACCGGCCCCGGCGGGCAGTCCGTGAACACGACCGACTCGGCCGTTCGCATCACGCACCTCCCGACCGGCGTCGTCGTCTCGATGCAGGACGAGAAGTCCCAGCTGCAGAACCGGGAGAAGGCGATGCGCGTCCTTCGCGCGCGCCTCTACGAGCGCGAGCTCGAGCGGCAGCGCGCGGAGCTCGACGCGACCCGCCGCTCGCAGATCGGCTCGGGCGAGCGCGCGGAGAAGATCCGCACGTACAACTTCCCCGAGAGCCGGGTCACCGACCACCGCGTCAAGCTGACGGTGCACCAGCTCGACCGGGTGCTGCAGGGCGAGCTCGACGACTTCACCGAGGCGCTGACGACCGACGACCGGCGTCGCGCGTTGGGGGAGTGACCGTTCGGGAAGCGCTGGCCGAGGCCGAGCAGAGGCTCGCCGCCGCCGGCGTCGAGACGCCGCGGGTCGACGCGGAGTGGCTCGTCGCGCATCTCCTCGGGACGACGCGCTCGGGGCTCGCGGGGCGCCTCGGCGACGAGGTGCCGGCCGGCGCCGCAGGCGCCGGGGTCTCCCCGCTGGGCGCGGCCGGCTCTGCCGGCAGCGCTTCCGGCAATGCCCTGGAGCCGCTCCTTGCCCGGCGCGAGGCGCGTGAGCCGCTCGCCTACGTCCTCGGCGAGTGGGGCTTCCGGCGGTTGACCCTGAAGACGGACGCGCGCGCTCTCGTCCCGCGACCCGAGACCGAGACGCTCGTCGAGCGTACGCTCGCCGTCGCGGAGGGAATCGAGCGGCCGCGCATCCTCGACGTCGGCGTCGGCTCGGGTGCGATCGCGCTCGCGCTCAAGGACGAGCGGCCGGACGCGCAGGTGACCGGGATCGACGTCTCGGCCGACGCGCTCGCACTCGCGCGCGAGAACGCGGAGCGGCTGGGTCTCGAGGTCGAACTGCGACAGGGCGACGGCGCCGAAGCAGCGGCCGAGGGCTGGGACGTCGTCGTCGCGAACCCTCCCTATGTCGAGAGCCTCGACGACGTCCAGCCGGAGCTGCGCTGGGAGCCGGAGATCGCCCTCGCCGGCAGCGGCGAGCACGAGCGGCTCGCGCGCGCGGCCAAGGCGAGCTTCGTCGTGCTCGAGGTGGGGGACGGCCAGGCGCAGGAAGTTGCGGACCTGCTCGAGCGGCTCGGCTGCGCCGGCGTGGCGATCACCGCCGACCTCACCGGCCGCGATAGGGTCGTCGAGGGGAGGCTGCCGTGATCGAGATCTTCACCACACCCGACGGGCTCACCCTGTCGTACGAGCGGCGAGGAAGCGGGCCGCTCCTCGTCTGCCATCCCGGGGGCCCCGGCGGATCGGCCGCCGAGTTCCGCGACTTCGCCGGCCTCGACGACACCTTCGAGCTCCTCCTCTTCAGCCCACGCGGCTCGCACGGATCGGATCCCGCCGACGAGTACGCGCTCAGGTCGTACGTCCAAGACCTCGAGGAGCTGCGCGAGCACCTCGGCGTCGACCGGCTCGACCTCCTCGGCTTCTCGCATGGCGGGATCGTCGCGATGGCGTATGCAGCCGCGTTCGGGCAGCGCATCCGCCGGCTCGTGCTCGCCGCGACGCTGGCCGTCTGGGGCGACGAGGCGGAGGCGGCGATGCAGCGGACGATCGAGACACGCCGCGAGGAGCCATGGTTCGCGGAGGCGCAGAAGGCGATCGAGGAGGAGCAGGCCGGCGAGTTCTCGTCGGCGGAAGAGCTCGTCGCGAACGTCCAGCGGCAGATGCCGCTCTATTTCCACCACTGGGAGGGGAACGAGAAGATCGGCCGCGAGCTCGCCGCGGACTTCGCGAAGGCCGAGCCGTTGCACTACTTCAACACCGTCGAGTTCCCGACGTTCGACCTGCGTCCCGATCTGCGCACCATCGAGGCGCCTACGCTGGTCCTCGTCGGCGACGACGACCTCATCGCAGGCCCGGTGTCGGCAGATGCGATGGTCCGCGCGCTGCCCGATGCGCGGCTGGTCACGATTCGGGATTCGGGCCACTTCCTCTACGTCGAGCAGCCCGAGGCGTTCCGCGCCGCACTGACCGACTTCCTCCTGTGAGTGGGCAGGCGGTCGCGGCCCTGCGTGCCGGGCGCGCCGTGATCCTCCCGACCGACACCGTCTACGGGCTCTGCGCGCTGCCGGAGCACGAGGATGTCCTCTACGAGCTGAAGGGCCGCGACCGCTCGAAGCCCGTCGCGCTCCTCGCCGCCGCCGTCGGCGCGCTCGTCGCCGCCGTGCCCGACCTCGACCGTTCGGTCCTCGAGCGCTACCTGCCGGGACCGTTCACCCTCGTCGTCGGCAAGGTCGGTGTCCGCGTCCCGGAGCTGCCGCCGAGGGCAGCCGCGGTCGTCCGCGCGGTCGGCGTCGTCGCCGCGACGAGCGCGAACGTCTCGGGAGGGCCGGACCCGCGGCGCGTCGAGGACGTCCCGGAGGAGATCCGCGCCGCCTGCGGTGCGATCGTCGACGCAGGCGAGCTACCCGGCGTGCCGTCGACGGTGGTCGACCTCACCGGCCTCGAGCCGCGCGTGCTGCGAGAGGGCGCCGGCCTGATCCCCGAGTAGCATCCAGACATGGCCACGCAGCAGGCGACGTTCCAGGAGCTGAAGCAGGCGGGACTCGACGAGCTCGATCCCGACATCGCGAAGCTCCTCGGCAACGAGCTCGAGCGCCAGCGCGGGCAGATCGAGCTGATCGCGTCGGAGAACTTCACGTGGCCGGCCGTCCTCGAGGCGGTCGGGTCGGTCGCGACGAACAAGTACGCAGAGGGCTATCCCGGCCGCCGCTACTACGGTGGCTGCGAGGTGATCGACGAGATCGAGCAGCTCGCGATCGACCGGGCGAAGGAGCTGTTCGGCGCCGAGCACGCGAACGTCCAGCCGCACGCGGGCGCCCAGACGAACATGGCGGTCTACGCGGCCGTGATGCAGCCGGGCGAGACGCTGATGGCGCTCGCGCTGAACCAGGGCGGCCACCTGACGCACGGGCACAAGGTCAACTTCTCGGGCCG
>JAICZB010000145.1 GCA_025933895.1 Thermoleophilia bacterium | reverse complement strand
CTTTCCTCGCGCGCACGGACCGGAAGACGATCGGGACTGACCATCTGATCGCCGCCGCACGGCGCGAGCTCGAGAAGGAAGGCGTCGTCGTGCGCGCCCGGTCCGCGGAGGTTGCGACGTGAGCCCGCAGACTGGCGTCGAGCGGCTGAGCATGCAGGTGCCCGGCGCAGACGCCGCCCACGGCCGGCGCGTCGGTGAGCTCGTCGCCGAGCTGCTCGCGCCGCTGGTGGAGCCGGGAATCGACGCGGCCGCGCTCGACCGCGTCAAGGTCGAGCTGACGGCACAACCGGGGGAGAGTGCAGAGACGCTCGCCGGCCGGATCGCATCGGCGATCGCTTTCGCACTGAGCCGCGCCGCCGTGCTGGAGGCCGGCCGATGACGCTGCTCAAGGGCGCCCTCGTCGCCTTCACGCCGACGTTCCTCGTGCCGGTGCCGAACGTCACCGTGTTCCAGTACAACCCCGAGAGCCTGACGCACACGTGGAACCAGCCCGACCAGGGAGCGTCCACGGGCAGCACGCAGGCCGGGAACCCGCTCGCGGTCCCCGGGATGCCGGGGGAGGACTTCTCCCTCACCGTCATCTTCGACTCGAGCCAGGACATCGCCGACGACGTCCCCGTCAGCGCGCAGCTCGGCGAGGTCTCCGGCGTCTACACGCGGCTGGCCGCGCTCGAGATGCTCCTCTATCCCGTCGGCGGCAACTCGATGGGGCAGCTGCTCGGGATGGCGTCGGCCGCCCTCGGGCTCGGCGGCGGCACGCCGCCGGTCACGCGCACCGTGCCCGAGTCGACGATCCCCGTCTGTCTGTTCGTCTGGGGGCCGTTCCGGATTCTCCCCGTCCGTCTGACCGCGCTCTCGATCGTCGAGAAGCTCTACGACAGCGCATTGAATCCGACGCACGCGGAGGTGCAGCTCAAGCTCCGCGTGCTCACACCTGCGGAGCTGCAGGCGGCGAAGGCCGACAACGACACCCTGTCGAGTCTCGCCACCGTCGCCTACACGTACACGCTCGGCGTCCGGCAGGTCGGTGCGGTGGCCAACCTTGGGAACGCCGCGGCCTCGCTGGCGGGGATCTTCTGATGTTCCCGTCCGCGAGCCGGTACCACACCGCGGCGACGTACCAGGCGGTCCTGCCGGGAGGCGCGGTCGTGACCGCGCTCGTCGTTCCCGGACCGCGCTCGCCGGCACCGATCGGCTACCACCCGCGTGCGGTCGGCGACCGGCTCGACCTGCTCGCGGTGCGGTACCTGAACGATCCGACCGGGTTCTGGCGGATCTGCGATGCGAACAACGCGCCGGTAGCGGGCGCCCTAGAGGCGCGGGCGCTGATCGGAATCCCCGCCGTGGGGAGCTGACGTGACGGCGACCGTGCAGCTCTCGCTCGGCGGCGTGCCTGTCCCCGCCGACTTCTACGACGCGATCCAGGCCCTGGAGGTGGAGGAGCGGGCGGACGGCCCCGGATCGCTCGTGATGCGCTTGCCGGTGAACCGCACCTCCGCCGGCGACCTCCAGTACGTCGGTGACGGGATGTTCGAGCCGAGCACGAACGTCTCCGTCGTCGTCACGCCGGCGGGCCGCGCGAGCGAGTGCATCTTCGACGGGTACGTCCTGGCCTGGAAGCTGCATCTGGATCGCACCTCGGGGGCCTCGACGATCGAGATCTGGGCCGAGGACGCCTCCTGGCTGATGAACGTCAGCGACACGGTTCGCGAATGGTCCGGCATGACGGACGGCGACGTGGCGACCGCGATCTTCGCGAACTACGGGTTCGTCCCCGCCGACGGCAACAACGACGACGACTCGCCCGTGCACGACGACGACGCGCACAGCCTGTTCCAGCGGGCGACCGACCTCCGCTTCCTGCGCGGCCTCGCGCGACGCAACGGCAAGCTCTGCCGTGTCGGGTGCACCGACACGCCCGGCGTGCGCACCGGGTACTTCGTCTCTCCGGCGGTTGACGGCACGCCGGCGGCCACGATCTCGCTCGTCGACCCGGAGACGTGGTCCGTGGACTCGCTCGACTTCGACTGGGACGTCATGCGTCCCACCGCGGTCGACGCGAGTCAGGTGCCGCTCGACGACGACTCGGAGAGCAGCGTTCCGGGCGACTCGACGGACAGCGGTCTGGCCCCGCTCGACGCACGCGACTACCCGACGTACGCCGGCCAGACGAGCACGCTCGTGCTGACGGCGACCGCCGACGCGCCCGAGCTCACGCAGCGAACCGCGGCGACGCTCCGAGATGCGGGCTGGTTCGTGCGGTGCCACGGAGAGACGAACGTCGACCGGCTCGGCGCGGTGCTGCGCGCCGGCTCGGTCGTGACGATCGAAGGGGCCGGGAGCCTGCAGTCCGGCAACTGGCTCGTCTGGGACGTGCGGACGCGGATCACCGTCGACCTCGTCGCCTTCCAGTTCACTTTGATGCGGAACGCGATGGGCCCGGCGCCCGCGGGTGGCCTGCCGGGTGGCCTGCCGGGCGGCCTGTGATGTCGTCCGGGACGCCCTCGCTCGTGCCGGATCGCGCACTCGCCGACCTCGTCGACCACGTCCGCACGCGCTTCTACGGCCTCTACCGCGGGGTCGTGACCGACAACGACGACCCGAGCAGCCTCGGGCGGATCAAGGCGCAGGTGCCGGCCGTCTTCGGCGATGTGGACAGCGGCTGGGCGATGCCGTGCGTGCCCTACGCCGGCGACAACGTCGGGATCGCGTTCCTGCCCGAGGTCGGGAGCGGCGTCTGGATCGAGTTCGAGGGAGGCGACGTGTCGTACCCGGTGTGGGTCGGCTGCTACTGGCGCTCGAGCGAGCTGCCCGCGGACGTCGCGCCCAACGTGAAGGTGATCTCGACCGTGTCCCCGTTCGAGCTGAAGTTCGACGACGGAGGCGGATCGCTGACGATCACCGACTCCAACGGCAACACGCTCACGCTGGACAGCTCGGGCATCACGCTCGGCAACGGCGGCGAGCAGGTCGTCGTCTCGAGCTCGAGTGTCTCCGTCAACAACGGCGCTCTCCAGGTGACGTGATGAGCTTCGTCTCCGGCCGCCGCGACTACGCGTATCCGCTCCGGATCGACGGCGGCTCGCAGCAGGCCGCGCAGGCTCCGTACGCGGCGCACGTCGAGCAGATGGTCGAGCAGATTCTCCTGACCTCGCCGGGCGAGCGCGTCGATCTGCCGCAATTCGGCTGCGGCCTGCGCACCCTCGTGTTCGCGCCGATGACGGACTCCCTGAAGGCGTCGCTCCAGATCCAGGTCACGCAGGCGCTCGGGCGCTGGCTGGCCGGCATCGTCGACGTGACGAGCGTCCACGTCGAGACGAGCCAGACGAATGCGGCGCTCGAGCCGGGCACGGTGCAGGTGACGGTCTCGTACACGCTCGTGGACACGCAGACGAGCTCCCGGACGACGGTGACGCTGGTTTGAGCGTCGATCCGGCACGCGACCGCCTCCAGTTCCTGCTCGCGGGGCAGACGACGCCGACGTGGAACGGCATCGACTACGTCGAGGTGGCGAGCGCCGACCAGACGCAGCTTCGCGTCCACTTCCTGACGACCGCGCCGGTCGCGGGCACGCTCGCCGCGACGGAGCCCGTGACCATCTGCGGCGGCGAGACGATCGGCTCCGTCTCGGTGCTCCCGATCGACGAGTCGACGGCGTGGTCGGCCGACGCGGACGGCCGGCCGATCCTCAACCTCGGGGTCGCCGCGCCGGGCGACTTCTCCACGTACACGCTCACGATCGACAGCACCGCGCTCGACCCGTACTTCGACGCGGTTCCGTTCAGCTTCAAGGCCAACTGCCCGAGCGACCTCGACTGCGGGCCGTCGACGGTGGACTGCCCGCCGCCCGACGGCGAGCCGGTGTCGATCGACTACCGCGCGAAGGACTTCGCGAGCTTCACGCAGGCGCTGTCCGACTTCTCGCGGCTGCGCTATCCGTTCTGGGTCGAGCGCTCGGAAGCCGACGTCGGGATGATGGTGATGGAAGCGCTGAGCGCCGTCGCGGACGAGCTCAGCTACCTCCAGGATCGCGTCGCCGCGGAAGCGACGCTCGAGACCGCGACCCAGCGCGTCTCGCTCGTGCGGCATGCCCGGCTCGTCGACTACGAGCCGAGCCCGCCGATCGCGGCGACAACGCAGCTGCAGGTCGACGTCGCCGACGGCGTCACGACGATCGACGGCGGACTCAGCTGCAGCGCGCTCGGGGCCGACGGCCGGAGGATCCCGTTCGAGGTCGGAGGCACGCTCGCCGATCCGGAGACCGGCGCGCTGAAGGCCCCCACCTACACCGTCAGCAAGACGTGGAACGCCTGGGCGTCGGCCGGAGTCGCCAACCTGCGGCCGTACTGGTGGGACGACAGCCGCCGCTGCCTCCCTGCCGGCGCGACCCGTATCTGGATCATCGGGCACGGCTTCGGGCTCGACGCGAGCGCCGGGCAGCAGCTGCTCGTGGACACCGCGGGCCCGACTTCGGCCGATCCCCCGGTGCGCGAGGTCGTCGTCGTCGGAGCCGTCCTCGAGACGGACGACCCCGTCTTCGCGGTGCCGCTCACGAGGATCGACCTCCAGGCGCCGACCCGGCTGGAGCACGACCTCTCGCGGACGCACTACGCGGGCAACCTCCTGCCGGCGGTGCAAGGCGTCCGCGCGAGCGAGACGTTCGCGATTCCCGAGCCTCCGCCCGCCCCGCCGCCGAAGCCGCCGGTCATGCCGGCCGTCGTGCGCACCGCGGCCGACTGGACGCCCGACGATCCGAGGCCGCAGTACCTCCACTCGCTGTCCGCGACGCAGATCTCCTGGCTGCCGGTCGACTCCACCGATCCCGACATGAACGCAACCGTGGTGGCGGCGCCCGAGCTCGCGCTCGAGTCCCCGACCGACATCGGGACGGATCGGCCGTGGCGCTGGCAGCGCTGGCTGCTCGACTCCGGGCCCGCGGACACGGTGTTCACGCTGACCCCCGAGCGCTACTCCGCTGTCGGTGTCGGCAAGGCCGAGACGTGGTTCGACTACGACGGCGAGGGGATCACGATCCGGTTCGGCGACGGCGTCTTCGGCCTGTCTCCCACGCCGGGCACGGAGTTCACCGTCACGTATCTCGCCGGCGGCGGCTCGGCGGGCAACGTCCCTGCCGACACGATCGTGCAGGTCGACCCCGGCGATCCGCAGACCGCAAAGGTCGTCTCGGTCACGAATCCGTTTCCTGCGACCGGAGGCGCCGACGAGGAGACGCCGCAGCAGATCCGCGACCGCGCACCGCAGGCGTTCCAGGCGAAGCCGCTCCGCGTCGTGCGGACGAGCGACTACGTGGCGGCCGCGCAGTCGCTGCCCTGGGTCCGGCAGGCGGGGACGACGTTTCGCTGGACGGGGAGCTGGCTGACCGTGTTCACGACAGCGGACGCAAGCCGGCGCGAGGACCTCTCGATCGCGGAGCTCGAGGAGCTCTCCGATCTCCTGAACCGGCGGCGGCTCGCGGGCTACGAGAGCTACGTCCTGGCGCCGCAGTACGCGTCGCTCGACCTCGTGATCACCGTCTGCGCAGAGCCGTGGGCGTTCGGCTCCGACGTCGAGTCCGCGGTGCTCGCGCAGCTGTGCGCCTTCTTCGGGCACGACAACTGGACGTTCGGCGAGCCGCTCGAGGCGAGCGCCCTCCTCGCGGCGGTTCAGCGTGCGAACGGCGTCCGCGGCGTCGCGTCGGTCTCGTACCGGCAGCGCGGCGTGCAGCCCGATTGGGCCGAGCTCACGGACACGGTCGCGATTCCGCCCGACCGGATCCTGCGCGTCGACAACGATCCGAGCCGTCCCGAGGACGGCTCGCTACGCGTGCTCGTGGAGGGAGGGAAATGAGCTCCGGGCCCTGCCCGTGCGAGGAGACCCAGGACCCGATGGTGGTCGCCAACCAGCCCGGCCTGCCCGCGATCGCCTACCGCGTCGACGACTTCAGCGGCTTCCGGCGCGCGCTCCTGCGGCCGCTCGACGGCGAGGACGCACTGCTCGGCTGGCGGCCCGCCGCGGAGGATCTCGGCCTCCAGCTCCTCGAGTGGTGGGCGTATCTCGGCGACGTCCTCACCTTCTACAACGAGCGCATCGCGAACGAGAGCTACCTGCGCACCGCGCAGCTGCCGGACAGCGTCACCCGGCTCGTCGCGCTGCTCGGTTACCGGCCCCGGCCGGCCATCGGCGCAGTCGGGCAGGTCGCCGCCGTCCGCCGGAAGACGCACCCGAGCGAGCCGCTCGCCATCCCTGCCGGCTTCCAGCTCTCTAACACGGCGACCCCGGGCGTCTCGGTCCAGACGTGGGAAGCGGCCGCGTCCACCTTCACGGGGCAGACGGACACAAAGGTCACGCTGCCGCCGACGACGGCGCTGCTCTCACCGGCGACCGGCGGCTCGGTGGTCGGCTCGGTGCTCCTCCGCGGCACCGTCGCGAGCCTCGAGGCGGGCGACGAGCTGCTCGCCGTCTCCACGTCCTTCCCGGCGTACGCCGACAGCTGGGCCCAGGTCACGGTCGTCTCGACCGCGCCGGAGCCCGACCCGAACGGCGGCACGAACACCCGCGTCGT
>JAICZB010000171.1 GCA_025933895.1 Thermoleophilia bacterium | reverse complement strand
TTCGCCACTCCCGCGAGCATCATCAGGTAGGCGACGCCCGCCACGACGAGGAATAGCTCGATGAGATGGAGAGAATTCATCGTAGTCCGTTTTTCCTTCCGGCCGCGAGCTAAACGCCCGGCGCCCACTCATCCGCTATGACCGTGCTGTGCGCATCCTCTTCGCGGGCGCAACAGGCGTGCTCGGCCGCGCCACGCTGCCGCACCTCCGTACGCACGACATCGTCGGTCTGACCCGCTCGCCGGAGAAGGCGCCGCTGTTGCACGAGCTGGGAGTAGAAGCCGTGGTTTGCGACGTCTTCGACCGCGCGAAACGGCTCGCCGTGGAGAGCATCGCCTTCCTGCTCGAGGAAGACGCCGCCGAAGCCGCCGAACAACTCGAGCAGTCCACCCGAGCCTTTCCGGGCGACGCCTTGATCCTTCGCTTCGGCCGCCTGTGGGGACCGGGCACGTTCCACGACACCCCGCCGCGCCCGCCCGCGGTACACATCGAAAGGGTGGGCGCCGAGGCTGCCCGACTGCTCACCGACGCACCGGCCGGTACCTACGTCGTCAGCTAGACGCTCAACAACCGGGCCGGGGACAGGGACGGCGCCTCGACCCAGGCGTTCTCGGCCTGGCACATCGGGCACCGGCCCGGCGGCGTCGGGCGCAAGATGCCGTAGCCGCACGCAGCACACATGAGGCTGCGCTTGTGCCGCACCCTCGGCTCCCACGGCGTCTCGCTGAACCACTCCACCTGGGCCTTGAGCCAGGCGAGCGTGCGATCGAGCTCCAGCTTGCCGAAGAGCGGTAGGAGCTCTTCCCGGGCGCGCTCCCGGTGGGTGAGCGGGTCTCCGGTCTGAAGGGCAAGGCGCATTCGCGGCTGCAGCTCTCGCAGCGTCACCGCCGCCTCGATGCCGCCCAGGCGAGGCATGTTGATGTCGAGAAGCGCGATCTCCGGGCGTTGCTGCAACCCCAGCTGGACCGCCTCGGCGCCGTCTTCGGCTTCGAGGACGACGATCTCGCCGACGGCTTCGCGCGCGGACGAGGCGAGCAGCGAGCGTGCCGGAGGGTCGTCATCCGCGACCAGGAGCCGGATTGCCGGTTCGCGCTCGTCGATCGTCAGAGCTGCCTGTGCTTCCATCGGGTCTCCTTCTTGTCTGCTCGTACAGGAGAGTGCCGAGCAGCGAGCCGAACGCCAATGGGCTCGCGACCCCATCTACGTCGAGCCGTCGACGCGCCTCGAAATGGATGCCGGCGGACGCGGAAATGGCGCCCCTCCCCCATGGACCGGCTCGAGTCGCGTCGCGACCATGCCAGCAATGCCGATTCCAGGCTCTTCGAAAGGAGCTACGACCATGCGACTGCGGATTCCAGTGCTTCTCGCAGCCGCCGCCGTGGTCGCGGCGGCGACAGTCGCCGCCGGTTGCGGCGGCGGCGGCGAGAAAGAGAAGGCCGGCAGCGGCGGGCAGAAGGCCGCGAGCCAGGTGTTGAAGATGGCGTGGGGCGCCGAGCCGCCCTCGCTCGATCCGGGGCTCGCGACGGACACGACGTCCTCGAACGTGCTGCTGAACATGATGGATCCGCTCGTGCGGCTCGGCCCTGACCTGCAGCCGGTGCCCGCGCTGGCGGAGAGCTGGGACGTCGACGGCAAGGTCGTGACCTTCCATCTCCGTGACGACGGCCGCTGGACGAACGGCGATCCGGTGACGGCGCACGACTTCGAGTACTCGTGGAAGCGGACGCTCGACCCGAAGCTCGCCGCCGACTATGCGTACCAGCTGTACGGGATCGTCGGCGCAGAGGCCTACAACAACGCGAAGCCGGCACACGCTGCGGCGCTGCGGGACAAGGTCGGCGTGAAGGCGCTCGACGACCGCACGCTGCAGGTGACGCTGACCTCGGCGCAGCCGTGGTTCGTCCAGCAGGCCGCTCACCACTCGTTCCTGGCCGTGCACGAGCCGACGGTCGAGCGCTACGGAGCGAAGTGGACGGAGCCGCAGAACATCGTCACCAACGGTCCCTTCAAGCTGGCCGGCTGGAAGCACGACGCATCGATCACGCTCGTGAAGAACGCCGACTGGCGCAGCGCCGACAAGGTCGCTCTCGACCGGGTGGAGGGCCGGATCATCGTCGACGGCACCACGCGCGTGCAGGCGTTCGAGGCCGGCGAGGTCGACGCGCTCGACGGCGGCGGCCTACCGCCTGCGGACATGCCGCGGCTGAAGGAGCTGCCCGAGTACGAGAAGTACCCGGCGCTAGGCACCTACTACTACGGCTTCAACCTGAAGAACATCCCGGATGTCGACCAGCGGCGCGCGATGGCGTTCGCGATCGACCGGCAGTCGATCATCGACAACGTCGCCCAGGCCGACCAGATCCCCGCCAGCGGGATGGTGCCGAAGGGGATGCCGGGCTTCGAGACGATCGAGCAGCACTTCCTGCCGCCTCGGGCCGACCTGGACAGGGCCAAGGAGTTCATGGCGAAGGCCGACGACCCGAAGCAGAAGATCACCCTCTTCTACAACGACGCGCCCGGCCACAAGGAGATCGCGGTCGCGGTGCAGGCGATGTGGAAGGAGCTCGGCATCGACACCACGATCAAGGCGCAGGAGTTCGCCCAGTACCTCGAGTTCCTCGGCCCGCCGCCGAATGACGCCGTCTACGTCTATCGGCTCGGCTGGATCGCCGACTACGGCGACCCGATGAACTTCCTCGAGCTCTGGACGAGCAAGTCGGGCAACAACAACAGCCGCTTCGCCGACCCGGCCTACGACCGGCTGATCGAGCAGGCTCGCAACACGCCGAACGACGAGCAGCGGTACGAGATCTACCGGCAGGCCGAGGCGATGCTGACCGGCCCGCGGGGGCAGCTGCCGATCGCCCCGATCTACTGGTACACGTACACGAACCTCGAGCGGGAGTCCGTCCAGGACACCTTCCAGATCAACCCGCTCGACCAGTTCGACCTCTCGAAGGTCGTCATCGAGGAGGCCTGAGCGAGGTCGAGACACGGCTGCCGGGCGGGCACCCCCCTTTGAGCCCGCCCCGGCGGCCACCGGTCCACCGCGAAGAGGAGCCATGGCCGCCTACATCATCCGCCGCCTGATCTGGACCGTCCCGGTCGTCCTGCTCGTGATCTTCATGACCTTCATGCTCATGAAGCAGATCGAGGGCAACCCGTTCCGGAAGAGCGAGCGTGCCGTCCCGGCCGCCGTGCAGATGAACCTCGAGCGCAAGTTCAGCCTCGACAGGCCCTGGTACGTGCAGTACGGGAACTACGTCAAGGGAGTCGGTACGGGCGACCTCGGCCCCTCGCTCGTACTGCGAGACCGCACCGTCAACGACGTGGTCGCGGAGCAGTTCCCACGCTCGATCGAGCTGGGGCTGCTCGCGTTCGGTTGGGCGGTGCTCCTCGGCGTTCCGGCGGGCGTCCTGGCAGCGCTGAAGCCGAACTCGCGCGTCGACTACGGCGCGATGTTCTTCTCGAACGTCGGCTTCGCGCTGCCGAACTTCCTCGTCGCCACGCTGCTCATCTACTTCGTCTCGGTCAAGTGGGGCCTGCTGCCGACGAGCGGCTGGACGACCTGGCAGCACAAGATCCTCCCGTCGTTCACGCTCGGCCTCGTCCCGATGGCGTACTTCGCCCGCCTCGTGCGCGGCACGATGCTCGAGACGCTGCAGCAGGACTACGTCCGCACGGCGAAGGCAAAAGGGCTCCGCTGGCGGCGCATCGTCACGGTGCACGTGCTGCGCAACTCGCTCATCCCGGTGGTGACCGCGGCGGCGCCGCTGCTCGGCTACATCATCACCGGCTCGTTCATCGTCGAGAACATCTTCGCCGTCCCCGGGATCGGCCGGTACTACGTGACCGCCGTCTCGGCGCGCGACTACTCGGTCGTGATGGGGCTTACGGTGCTGCTCTCGATCATCGTCATCGTCGCCAACCTCGTCGTCGACATCCTCTACACCGTGCTCGACCCGCGCACGCGGGAGGCGCGCACGTGAGCGCCACCCAGATCGCGGGCCGCATGGCAGGCGTCGACGCCGGCGCGCCGATCCGCCAGTCGAGCCTCTGGCAGGACGCCTGGCGCCGCTACCTGCGCAACCGCGGCGCCGTCGCCGCCGGCGCCGTCTTCCTGCTGATCCTCCTCTGGTGCATCGTCGCGCCGCTCGTCTCACCGCACGACCCGAATCACGTCGACTTCGTGAACGCCTACCAGGGGCCGAGCTGGAGTCACCCGTTCGGCACCGATCAGTTCGGCCGCGACCTCTTCACGCGTGCGGCACTCGGCGGCCGGATCTCGATCGGGATCGGCTTCGGCGCCACGCTGGCGATCCTCGGGATCGGCGTCGTCTACGGAGCGGTCTCCGGCTTCGTCGGCGGCAAGCTCGACAACGCACTGATGCGCTTCCTCGACGCGCTCTACGGGCTCCCGTACCTGCCCTTCGCCATCCTCGCGCTCGCGATCGTCGGCACGGTCAACTTCTGGACGATGGTGGTCGCGCTCTCGATCGCCAGCTGGTTCATCACGGCCCGCGTCGTCCGCGGGCAGATCATCACCCTGAAGGAGAACGACTACGTGCGCGCCGCCAAGGCCGTCGGCGTTCGCTGGTACGGGATCCTCGGCCGCCACCTGCTACCGAACACGCTCGGCGTGCTCGTGATCACCATCTTCCTCGAGCTCCCGGGCGTGATCCTGGGCGAGGCGTTCCTCTCCTTCCTCGGGCTCGGCATCAACCCGCCGGACGCTTCCTGGGGCTCGATGGCCCAGGACGGGCGCGACGCCTACCGCGCCCACCCGCACATCATCATCATCCCGAGCCTCGCCATCGCGAGCCTCGTCCTCTGCGCCAACTTCATCGCGGACGGGCTCCGCGACGCCCTCGACCCACGCACGAAGGAGACCTGACGATGGCGCTGCTCGAGGTCTCGGACCTGCGGACGCACTTCTTCACCCGTGAGGGAGTCGTCCACGCCGTCGACGGCGTCAGCCTTTCGATCGAAGCAGGCAGCACGATCGGCCTCGTCGGCGAGTCGGGCTGCGGGAAGTCCGTCACCGCCCTTTCGATCATGCGTCTCCTCCCCACGCCGCCGGCGCGGATCGTGTCGGGCGCCATCCGCTTCGACGGCCGCGACCTGACGAAGCTGTCCGAGCGCGAGCTGGAGGACGTGCGCGGCCGCGAGATCGGGATGGTCTTCCAGGATCCGATGACCGCTCTCAATCCGACCCTGACCATCGGCACCCAGATCGTCGAGGTGCTGCAGCGCCACCTCGGTCTCGACCGGCGCGCTGCGCGCCGGCGGGCTGGAGAGCTGCTCTCCGAGGTCGGCATCCCGCGCGCCTACGAGCGGCTCGACGACTACCCGCATCGCTTCTCCGGGGGCATGCGCCAGCGGGTCGGGATCGCGATTGCGATCGCCTGCGAGCCGCGTCTCGTGATCGCCGACGAGCCGACCACCGCGCTCGACGTGACCGTGCAGGCGCAGGTGCTCGATCTGCTCGACGACCTGCGCCGCGAGCGCCGGATGGCAATGCTCCTCATCACCCACAACATGGGCGTGGTGGCGGAGTCCGCCGACGACGTCGCGGTCATGTACGCCGGCCAGATCGTCGAGCAGGCACCCGCGTCCGAGCTGTTCGGCCGTCCGGAGCACCCCTACACGGAAGCGCTGCTGTCCGCGCTGCCGGACCTCGACGATCCCGAGGC
>JAICZB010000124.1 GCA_025933895.1 Thermoleophilia bacterium | reverse complement strand
GCTGAGCGCTTCGATCGCCGCGACTCGGTCGTGCGAGCAAGCGATGGAGGTCCTCCAGGCTCGTCGCCCACGGCGGAAACTCCCGTCGCGCGGTCTGGGCGAGAAGCGCCGAGACGGACGCGGTGAACCGCTAGATCTCGGGAGTCAAGCTGCTCGGCTCGAAACGGCGAACGAACTCCTGATCGGCTTTCTGTGGGTACGCAAGCTCAGGAAGAACTGTCTGCAGGTCCGTCTCCTCGGTTGACGACGAACGCGTCCTCTCGGCCCGCGTCGGCGCTCGGTGCGATCACGCCGCGCCTAGAGCTTCGCGGCTGCGGCGCGGTCGAGGACGGCACGCGTCGTTCCTTCTGCCGAGCGCGCGAGGCTGCCGGGCGTCTCGCGCGACGGCGGGCCCGCGAGCGCGAGCGCTGCCGCCTCGGCCTTGTCCTCGCCCGCGATGAGGAAGAGCAGCTCGCGCGTCGCGCAGATCCGCGGCAGCGTCATCGAGATCCGGTCCACGAACGGCTCGTGGCCGGCCTCCGTGCTGAGGACGTCGCGATTCGTCACGTCGAGGGTCGGAAAGCGCGGGAAGAGCGAGGCGACGTGGCCGTCCGGCCCCAGCCCCAGTAGGACGAGGTCGAAGTCGCCGACGTTCGCCAGCTCGTGCCTGTACTCCCTCGCCCCGTCGTCGCGGCCGAGCTCGCCCTGCATTCTGTGGACTGAGGCCGGCGCGCCTTCCAGGCGGTCGAGGAGCGCGGCCTTGGCCATGCCGTAGTTCGAGAGCTCGTCGTCGGGCGGCACGCAGCGCTCGTCTCCCCACCAGAGCTCGGCGCGGCTCCAGTCCGGCTCGAGCTCGGCGGCGATCTCGTAGGCGACGCGCGGCGTCGAGCCGCCCGTGAGGACGACGCTGCCGCCGGTGCGCGCCTGCTCGGCGAGCCGCTCGGCGACAACGCGCGCGGCCTCGGCAGCGCTGTCGACGACGGTGATCTCGACGTCGCTCATCCGCCGCCCTCGGCGAGCTCGCGCGCGCGGTCCATCGCCGCCTGGATCGCATTGAGGAACGCGGCGCGGACGCCTGCCTGTTCGAGCTCGCGGATCGCTGCGATCGTCGTGCCGCCCGGCGAGGTGACCGACTCGCGCAGCTCGACCGGGTGCATCCCCTGGTCGCGGAGCTGCTTCGCCGTCCCGAACATCGTCTGCACCACGAGCGTCGTCGAGACCTCGCGCGAGAGGCCCAGCAGGATCCCGGCTTCGATCATCGCTTCGGCGAGGAGCGCGAAGTAGGCGGGGCCCGAGCCCGAGACGGCGGTGATCGCGTCCATCCACGTCTCGGGCACACGCACGACGCGGCCGAGGTGCAAGAGGAGCTCCTCGGCTTGTGCGAGCTGCTCGTCGCCCGCGTGCGTGCCGGCGCAGATGCCGGCCATCCCCTCGTGGACGGTCGCCGGTGCGTTCGGCATCGCGCGCACGACCGGGACGCCGTCCGCGATCCGCGCCTCGATGTGCGCCGTCGGGATCGCGGCCGCGACCGAGACGACGGTCTGCTCCGTCGTGAGATGCTCGCCGATCTGGCCGAGCAGGGCGTCGATGTCCTGCGGCTTGACGGCGACGACGACGAGCGCGGCGCCGCCGACGGCGGCTGCGTTGTCGTCGGTCGCCTCGGAGCCGTAGCGCTCGCGCAGCTCGGAATTTCGCTCCTCGCGCCGGTCGGTGACGACGACCTCACCCGGCTCGCGCCAGCCGGAGCTGAGCAGGCCGGAGAGGAGAGCCTCACCTATCCGCCCGCCGCCGAGGATCGCGACCTTGCGCGCATTCATGCGGGGAGTCTGCCGCAAGTTCCGAAGGAACAGTTGCGACATACATAGCAGAACTGCTATGTGTGTCTCACGGATGCTATGAGCACTAGTGCGCGGAGCCCATCGGGCAAAGCGGTCATCCGGCGAAGGCTGACCCTCTTCTTGTGTGCGGCGATCGTGCTCGCCTCTTGGGGAATCGCCGCCCGGACGTACGCGACTAGTGGCGGCGGCGGGTACAACGACGGTCTGTTCGCGAGTCTCATCGTCGCCGCGATGACGCTCACGATCGGGGCTGCGATTCTGGTCGCGTGGGCATGGCGCGACAGACTGAAGCCGCTCCTCGCGGCACTCGTTTCGGTCCTCGCGGCGCTGTCCATTCTCTGCTTGGCATTGGCGATCAACCTTCGCGGCTAGGCGGCGCGCGCCGCCGGCAGCGGAATCAGGCCGCGGCCAAAGCCCGCGAGGAGATACACGCTCGCGAGCCCCGCCCACTCGCCGTACTGCTCGAGCAGCTCGGCCGTCTCCCATCCCTCCACGGGCCGGCCGCGCAGTGCGCGCAGGAGCTTGACGAGCCCGAGGTCGCCGACGAGTCCGTGCTCGAAGCGGCCGAGCCCTTCGAGGCAGACCACGCCTGCCGACCACGGGCCGAGGCCGCGCTCGCGCTCGATCCGGCGGACCACGGCGTCGGTCGGCAGGCCGTGGAACCGCTCGAGCTCGAGGCTGCGGCAGAGACGGACGACGGCCGCGCCGCGGCGCTCGTGCAGCCCGAGCCGACGGAGCTCGAACGGCGCGACGGCGGCGAGCGCGGCGGTCGACGGCGGCTCGCAGTGCCCGTTCTCGTCGGGCGGCGCGAGCGCACGGATCACGCGCTGCTCGAGCATTCGTCCCGTCTTCCAGTCGACGAGCTGCCCGCAGACGGCGCGGAGGAGCGCCTGCGCGACCGTCGCCGTGCGCGCCGGCCGCAGCCCGCGGAGGTGCTTCGCCGCGCGACCGAGCAGAGGATCGTCCACGACGCGGCGCAGGAACTCCGAGTGGTCGTCGTCAAGCGCGAGCGCCCAGCGGAGCTTCTCGGCGGCTTCGTCCGACTCCGAGCGGATGGTCACCGTGCCGTCGCGCGACTGCCACGCGCGGGCCACGGCGCCACAACAGCGGGCCGTGACGAGGCCGTCGCGCACCCGCCGCGTCGCGTCCCCGGCGAGCCGTGCGGACAGCTCGAGCGAGTACGGACCGCGCGGGCGAACGACGATCTCGGCCATGTCCGCGAGCCTACTGACTCGCCGGGACGCGGCTGGAAGAGCGTCTTGCGGCGGCCCGTAGCGCTCCCTACCGTCGCCAGAGTGGCGCGGCCCGTCACTCCCGCAGACTTCGCGATCGCCCTCGTGCTCGTCATGACCGTCGTCGTCCTGTTCGCCCATGGACACGGCCGCGGAGCGCACTCGATCCTCGCCGACCCGGTGCGGACGCCCGGCGTCCTCAACCCGGACGTGACGCAGGCGAACATCCGCTCGACGGTCTGCCGTCACGGCTGGACGTCGACCATCCGGCCACCGAGCTCGTACACCGACGAGCTCAAGCGGAAGCAGATGCGGCAGTACGGCGAGACCGGCTCCCTCTCCGACTACCAGGAGGATCACCTCATCAGCCTCGAGCTCGGCGGCAGCCCGACCGACCCGCGCAACCTCTGGCCCGAGCCCTACCCGCGCGCGGCGGACGTGGACAAGATCGAGAACGAGCTCAACGCCGAGGTCTGCTCGGGACAGCTCACGCTCGCGCAGGCGCAGCAGCGCGAGGACACGCTCAAGCACACACAGGGCTAGGCTGATCCCGTGGAGATCGCGCCGGACGCCCGCATGGGGCTCGTCGAGCTGAGCGTCTCCGATCTCGACCGGTCGCTCGCGTACTGGCAAGACGCGATCGGGCTCCGCGTCCTCTCACGCGAGGACGGGACGGCCGAGCTCGGCGTCGACACGCCGCTCCTACGCTTCGTCGAGGAGCCGGGCGTGCGGCCCGCCGACGGCTTCACCGGCCTCTTCCACGTGGCGCTGCTCGTGCCGGATCGCCCGAGCCTCGGCCGCTTCCTCGCCCACGCCGCCCGCGAGCAGATCCCGCTCGAGGGCCTCTCCGACCACGACGTCAGCGAGGCGATCTACCTCCGTGACCCGGACCGGCACGGGATCGAGGTCTATGCCGACCGACCGCGCGAGCAGTGGGAAGGCCAGGTCTGGGAGCGGATGACGACGATTCCGCTCGACGCCGCGTCGCTCCTCGCCGAGGCGGGCGAGGACGGATTCGACGGCCTGCCGGAGAGGACGACGGTCGGCCACGTCCACCTCCGAGTCCGCGACGTCGACGAGACGATCCGCTTCTACCGCGACACGCTCGGGATGGGCCTGACCGCCCAGCTCGGCGACACGGCCGCCTTCCTCAGCGCCGGCGGCTACCACCACCACATCGGCGGCAACACGTGGGAGACGCGCGGCGCCGAGCCCGCCCCCGAGGGGACGGCTCGGCTGCTCCGCTTCACCATCGCTCTCCCCGACGAGGCCGAGGTGGAGCGTGTCGCCGAGCGCATCGGCGGCACGGAGGTCCGCGATCCCTCGGGGAATCCGCTCGTGCTCAGAGCCGCGTAACCCTCGCCTCGAGCCCGTCGAGGAAGAGCTCGAGCCCGTTCTCCCAGACATCGTCCCAGGAGAAATACCGCGCGTACGGCGCGAGCTCGGCGTGATGTCCTCTCCCGGTGTCAAGGCGCCAGACCTCGCCGGGGCTCGTGCTCGGCCAGTGCAGCAGCGGGGGATCGACGAAGAAGACGAGTGACTGGTAGGCGAGCCACGCATCGGCACCCGCGAAGCCGGCGGTGAGCAGCGCGTCCATCAGCTCTTCGGTGACCGTGAGGACGCCGGTGTCGGCACGGTAGATCAGAGCGAACGTGTGCGGGTGTCGCTCGCGTAGAGCCGCCCAGGCCCGGCAGACCGCCTCGATCCGGCCGCGCCAGTCGGGTCGCTCCCGCGACTCGACCTCGAGCTCGGCCAGGATGCGTGAGCCGATCGCGGCGAGCAAGTCGTCCTTCGAGCGGATGTGGGTGTAGAGGGCCATCGCCTCGACTCCCAGCTCACGGCCGAGGCGGCGCATCGTGATCGCCTCCACGCCCGTCGCGTCTCCCATTTGCAGCGCACGTTCGACCACCTCGCTGCGCGAGAGCGTCCGCTCCCCGAGTTTGGGTCTTCCCGGCCTTGACAATCTATACAGTGTAAAGATAAGGTCGGACGCAAGTCATGAAGACGCTCGCCGCCGGCCTCGCCGCACTCACCGCGCTCACGTTCTCCGCTCAGCACCGGTCGACCGTGCACGTCGGCTTGCAGCCCACCGGGCTCACCTCCGGCGCCGGTTCTGTCTGGAGCGCCAACTCGGGCGCGGGCAGCGTCTCGCGGATCTCTCCGACCAGCCGGAAGGTCCTCGCGACGATCAAGGTCGGTGACACGCCGGCTTCCGTGAGCTTCGGGGCAGGCGCCGTGTGGGTCGGGGACTTCACCGCCGACGCCCTCTACCGGATCGATCCGGCGACGGACCACGTCGTCGCCACGATCCATCTCCAGGGTCCCGCGGTGGGCATCGTCCCCGCACCTGACGGCTCCATCTGGGTCGCCGAGTACAGCGCGGGGACGGTGGCCCACGTCGATCCGGCGACGAACACCGTCGTGGGCCGTGTCACCGTCGGCGGGAAAGCCGAGGCGCTGGCCTTCGCGCACGGCCGGCTCTGGGTCACGAACGGCGGCGGCTACGTCACCGCGGTCGACCCCGCGAGCGGGAAGCAGCTCACGAGGGTCAAGCTCGGCCGTGATGTCGATGCGATCGTCGCGACGCCGAAGGGACTGTGGGCGACGACGTACTACGCGGGCATCGTGGCTCGGATCGACCCCATGCGCGCGAGGGTCATGCGGCGGCTGCGCATCCCCGGCAACGCGTCAGGCGTCACCTACGCGCGCGGATCGGTCTGGGTCAGCGACGCCGGCCTCGACCGCGTCGACCGGATCGCTCCCAGGCGCGGCAAGATCAAGAAGTCGTACGCTGTCGGCCGGACGCCGCGCGACCTCGTCCAGTTCGGACGCGGCCTATGGATCGTCGAGCAGGGCTCGAACGACGTGCGGCGCATCGCCCTGCCGTAACCTCTAGCCGGTCGCCGCCTTCGGCAGCCAGCTGAAGCGGAAGAGCGCGACGGCCAGCCCGATCGCTCCCCAGAGCGCGAGCACGCCGAGGTCGCTCCAGACGATCCCGATCCCGGTCGTCGCCGGGGCGAACGCGTGGTGCAGCCCGTGCGAGAGATGCTGCACCGGGAAGACCTGCGCCACGTGCCGCAGCCAGTTCGGCAGCGTCACCGCCGGGATGAAGACGCCGGAGATGAAGTAGAGCGGCAGCATCACGGCCTGCACCATCGGCTGGGCGGCGTCCTCGTTCTCGATCACCGTCGAGAACGCGTACGCGAGGGCGCAGAACGAAACCGAGCCGAGGACCGCAGTGATCGCGACCCCGGGAATCGTGCGCGTCGGGAGCCGGACGCCGTAGGCGAAGCGTCCGACGAGCATGAGCACGACCATCGAGACCAGTGAGACGGCGATCGCCATCAGCGTCCGGCCGGCGATCAGCGCCCAGGCCGGCACGGGCGTCGCGCGCCGCCGCTTCAGGATTCCCTCCTCGCGGAGCACGGTGATCGAGATGACGAGGTTCACGAACGAGGCGGCGATGATGGCCAGCGCCGAGATGCCGGGCACGTAGTAGATCCGCGCCGGCAGGTTCCCCGGCCCGACCTTGTTGTTGCCGAAGACCGCGACGAAGATGACGAGGAAGAGCAGCGGCAGGACCAGGGTGAAGAAGCGGCCCTGCCGGTTGCGCAGGAAGCCGCGGAGGTCGTAGAACGCCTGATGGAGGACGAGCGCGAGCGGGCCGCGGGACGCTGCAGTCGGGCTTGCGCTCGCGGGCTCGCCGGCCCGCCGCTCGCGGCGCCGTCGCAGCAGCCAGCGGATGAGGAGGATCACGCCTCGCTCCTCGTCAGCTCGAGGTAGACGTCCTCGAGTGTCGGCCGCCGCACGTCGAGGTCGGGCAGGTCGATGCTGCGCCCGCGCGCCCACTCGGCCAGGGCGCCGACGTGCGCGAGCGGCGACTGGCTCGTCAGCGTCACGCGACCGTCCTCGCCGGCCAGGAGCGCGCGCAACTCCGGCGGCAGGTCGTCGGCGCCGGTTCCCTCGGGCAGCGTGAAGCGGATCGTCGCGGCCATCCGGTTGCGGCCGCCGAGCGTCCCCGGCGTTCCCTCGGCGACGATCTGCCCGCCGGCGATCACGGCGATGCGGTCGGCGAGCTGCTCGGCCTCGTCCATGTAGTG
>JAICZB010000272.1 GCA_025933895.1 Thermoleophilia bacterium | reverse complement strand
CTCGACTTCTCGCGGCTGGAGGAGAGCGCCTAACCCATGGCCGTCGCGCACCGCATCTACGCCGAAGCGCTCTTCGGCGCCGCCAAGGACGCGGGCAAGCTCGCGCAGGTGCACGAGGCGCTGAGCGACTTCGCAGCCGCGACGGCCGAGTCGCCGGAGCTGCGCGCGGTCCTCCGCAACCCGCAGCTCGAGCCGAGCGCGAAGGCCGCGATTCTCGCCGACCTCGCGGGTGACGAGGAGCCGCTCTTCACCCACTTCCTCCAGGTCGTCGCGGACAAAGGTCGCGCGGCCGAGCTCGAGGAGATCGCGAAGGAGTTCGAGCGACTGATGGCGCGCGAGGAGCGGCGTCTGACGGTCGAGCTGACGACGGCGCGCGAGTTGAGCGAGACGGAGACGAAGGCGATCGTGAAGCAGATCGAGGACGCGGCGGGCCGCAAGGTCGAGGCGACGCAGAAGGTCGACCCGGACCTCGTCGGCGGCATCGTCCTGCAGGCGGGCTCGCTCCGCGTCGACGCGAGCGTGCGCGGGAGGCTGGAACGACTGAGAAACGAACTCGTGAAGACATGAGGGAGCTGAGAGCGCTTTGAAGCTGAGACCGGAAGAGATCACGTCGATCCTGCGCCAGCGGATCGAGCAGTACGACGTCGAGACCGACCTCGCCGAGGTCGGCACCGTCCTCCAGATCGGCGACGGCATCGCCCGGATCTACGGCCTCGAGAACGCCGGCTCGCTCGAGATGCTCGAGCTCGAGCACGGCGTCACCGGCCTCGCGTTCAACCTCGAGGAGGACGACGTCGGCGCCGCGCTGTTCGGCGAGTGGGAGCAGGTGAGCGAAGGCGAGCCGGCGCGGCGCACCGGCAAGGTCGCGAGCGTCCCGGTCGGCGAGGCGCTGCTCGGCCGCGTCGTCGATCCGCTCGGCAACCCGCTCGACGGGCGCGGGCCGATCGACGCATCCGAGACGCGACCGCTCGAGTTCAAGGCGCCGGGCGTGATCGAGCGCCAGCCGGTGAAGGAGCCGCTCCAGACCGGCATCAAGGCGATCGACTCGATGACGAACGTCGGCCGCGGCCAGCGTGAGCTCATCATCGGCGACCGCTCGACCGGCAAGACCGCGATCGTGATCGACACGATCCTCAACCAGCGCGACACCGACGTGCACTGCATCTACGTCGCGGTCGGACAGAAGGCCTCCACCGTCGCCGGCATCTACGAGCGGCTGCGCGAGGCCGGCGCGATGGAGTACACGACCATCGTTACCGCCGCCGCGCACGAGGCCGCCCCGATCAAGTGGATGGCACCGTTCGCCGGCTGCGCGATGGGCGAGTACTTCCTCTACAACGGCAAGCACGCGCTCGTGCTGTACGACGATCTCTCGAAGCACGCCGACGCGTACCGCCAGCTCTCGCTGCTGCTGCGCCGTCCGCCGGGCCGCGAGGCGTTCCCGGGCGACGTCTTCTACCTCCACTCGCGGCTGCTCGAGCGCGCCTGCAAGCTCAACGACGAGCTGGGCGGCGGCTCGCTCACCGCTCTCCCGATCATCGAGACGCAGGCCGGCGACGTCTCGGCGTACATCCCGACGAACGTGATCTCGATCACAGACGGGCAGATCTACCTGCAGTCGGAGCTCTTCTACTCGGGCGTGCGCCCCGCGGTGAACGTCGGCATCTCGGTCTCACGCGTCGGCGCCGCCGCGCAGACGAAGGCGATGAAGAAGGTAGCCGGCCGCCTGCGGCTCGACCTCGCGCAGTACCGCGAGCTCGAGGCGTTCGCGCAGTTCGGCTCCGAGCTCGACCGCGCGACGCAGCAGGCGCTGACGCGCGGCGAGAAGATGGTCGCAACCCTCAACCAGCCGCAGTACCAGCCGTGGCCGATGGAGGAGCAGGTCGCCGCGATCTACGCCGGCAACGAGGGCTACCTCGACGACATCCCGACGCCGCAGGTGCCGCGGTTCCAGGACGAGCTGCGCGAGCACCTCCGCGCCGAGAAGTCGATCTACGGCGAGATCGGCGAGTCCGGCGACCTCCCGGACGAGCTCGCCCAGAAGCTGAACGGCGAGATCGAGAAGTTCAAGAACGGCTTCAACGTCGAGGAAGAAGCGCTCGTCTAAGAGCCCGTGGCTTCGCTTCAGGACCTCCGGCGGCGGATCGGCTCCGTCCGCAACACGCGCAAGATCACGAAGGCGCTCGAGCTCGTGGCCGGCGCGCGGCTGCGGCGTGCACAGAACAGGATCGAGGAGATGCGCCCGTACGCCGACCGGATGCAGGAGCTGATGATCGGCACGGCCCGCGCGGCCTCGTCCTTCCGCAACCTCGCGCTCCTGCAGCAGCGCGACGAGGTGCGGCGGGTCGCGTTCGTCGTCGTCACGGGAGACCGCGGACTCGCGGGCCCGTTCAACGGGCAGGTGCTGCGGCGGGCGTTCGAGCTCGAGCGGCA
This sequence comes from Thermoleophilia bacterium, assembly GCA_025933895.1. Taxonomy (GTDB): domain Bacteria; phylum Actinomycetota; class Thermoleophilia; order Gaiellales; family Gaiellaceae; genus Palsa-739. The sequence goes on along the minus strand of JAICZB010000272.1, from coordinate 553 downwards.
CGCGCGCGCCGAGGGGCAGGAGGTCGTGTGGCTCGTGGTCGGGCGCAAGGGCGCGTCGACGCTGCGCTTCCGCCGCTACGAGCTCACGGGCCAGTGGGCGGGCTTCGCCGACAAGCCGACCTACCACGACGCCCAGGCGGTCGGCCACAAGCTCGCCGAGCTGTACGAGGCGGAGGAGGTCGACCGCGTCGTCCTCGTCTACAACCGCTTCGAGTCGGTGCTCACGCAGCGGGTGACGACGACCGACCTGCTGCCGATCCGCGAGGAGGTGCTCGCCGGCGAGGAGCCCACCGACGAGGAGCGTGCGGGCGGCGTCAGCGGCGACTTCATCTACGAGCCGGAGCCGGAGGAGATCCTCCAGAGGCTGCTTCCCGTGTACCTCGAGACCGAGATCTACAGAGCCCTGCTCGAATCCGCGGCAGCCTTCCTCGCGTCGCAGATGACAGCGATGCGGAACGCCTCGAAGAACGCCGGCGAGCTCATCGACCGCTACACGCTGCAGCTCAACCGCGCCCGCCAGGCCGAGATCACGCAGGAGATCCTCGAGGTCGTG
>JAICZB010000185.1 GCA_025933895.1 Thermoleophilia bacterium | reverse complement strand
GGGAGGACTGGGTGGAGAAGTTCGGCGTCGACCCCGACCGCGTGCGCGGCATGGAGAGCGAGGATCTCGCCTGGCTGCGCGCGGGCGAAGGCGAGGGACACTTCCACGGGCCCGGAACGTGGCCGTTCGGCATCACTGCCTATGCGGGTCGCGAGACCAACGACCTCGTCTTCTGGCTGCCGTCCGTCAACGCGATCGTCAGCGGGGACTCGCTCTCCGACTTCGGCGACGGGGTCGGCATCCAGCTGGGCGGTCGCAAGCACGTGACGCGCGGCGACGTCGCCGCAGAGCTCCGTCCGCTGCTCGACCTGCCCGTCGAGCGCATGCTGCCGGCGCACGGCGAGCCGACGGATCGCGCGGCTCTCGAACGCGCTCTGGCCTAGCGGCGCTCGAGCAGCGGGTAGCGCGCGTCGGCGTCGAGGCAGGCGGCGGCGAAGAGCGCGGTTCCCGGACCGCCGGTGAAGAGCGAGTAGCGCGCCGGCATTCGGGCCGCCTGCGCGAGCGCGTGCACGGCGAAGCGGCGTGCGCGACCGAGCCACAGCTCGTCCTGCGTTCGCTCGAACGCTGCGAGCAGCGCGAAGCCGTTCCCCGCCGTGCCGTGGCAGATGCCGTGGCCCTTCTCGTCTCCGTGCGCACCCGCCCGCCACACCGTCTCGGCACCGGCGAGGAGCAACTCCTCGTCGAGGTAGTCGCGGGTGGCGACGAGGATCCCCGGCGTCCCGACATCCCACTGGAGCTTCGACTCGGAGGTCCAGTTGACTTGGCCGTCCTCCCAGGTCGCGCGTCCGACGAGGATCCGATTCGTGTCGCGCCTCAGCTCCTCGTTGCGGGGGTCGTCGACGTGGAGGAGCGCGCGGACGTTCGCAACCGCGCCGTGGGACGCACCGATCGCCTTGAACTCGCTCCCCCAGAGGTGTTGCGTCCAGAGGCCCTCCTCGTCGCGCCGCGAAGCGAGCGCGTCTGCCGACTCGCGGGCGGCGGCGTCGAGCCCGGCGTGCACCGCCGCGAGCAGCGTTCCCGGCGTCCCCCAGAACAGCTCCTCGGTCTCGTTGCTGCCGACGTTCGCGCGGATGCGCGCCTCGAGCTCGGCGTCGACATCGAGGCCGAGCAGATGGCAGACGAGCAGGATGCCGGTTTCGCCGAGGAAGAGCGCAGACTCGGGCGGCTCCGGCAGCACCTCGCCCTCCATGTAGTCCGGCTCCGCCCGCCAGCGCTCGAGCGTGCTCGCCGCGACCGAGGGCAGGTCGAGCGTCGTTTCGGCGAGCCCGCGGCGTCGCAGATCGTCGAGCGCGAAGACGACGCCCGCAGCGCCGACGTACAGGTTCTTCATCGGCAGTGCTGCGTGCCAGCCGTCCCACTCGTGCGCGGGCCAGAGCGTGTCGGGGTCGAAGGCGGCGTCGGCGTCCGCGACGATCGCAGCGATGCCGTCGCGCACACCGGCCTCGTCCCACGGCTCGTCCGTCAGCGGCTCGAATGCTGCCGGGTCGTAGAGCACGCGCCGGAGCCTAAGCGCTCAACGCGAAGCGCTAGGGAAGCCAGCCGCCGTAGGCCACCGACTTGTGTCCGGGCAGGTCTGCATACGCCTCGACAGGGTTGTTCGTCTCTCGCTCGACCGAGACGCCGTGTCTCGCCGCGACCTCCGAGACCGGATAGACCACGCCGCGGGACATGCCCTTCCCGCTTCCCCGGGCGCCCACGGAGAGGACGGTCGCGGGGCCGTCGCCGCTGCCGACGATCATGTGGGGAACCCCGGGCGGGCAGTGGAAGAAGTCCCAGCGGCCAAGGCGGCGCTCCTCCTCTTCCACGACGAGAATGCACTCGCCGTCCAGCACGAGGAAGTCTTCCTCGTGGCCCGGCTCGAAGTGGTAGCGGCCGAGGCTCTGTCCCGGTTGTAGGACGCTGATGTTGATCCCGAGCTGCAGGAACGGGAGCTTTCCTTCGAACGGACAGTAGAGACCGAACGGCCCGGTGTCCTTCCAGCGGGCCTCCGCAGCGTTGACGACGAACCAGCCGCGCTCCTCGGGGATGAGCCCGCCTGCACCTCTCGCTTGCCCGAGCCGTGCTTCCCGACCGGCCACTTCTACGCGGCGCTCGCCGCCTCTGCTTCCTCCCGCGGGAGGCGGCGCGAGACGACCTGCGAAACGCCCTCGCCGCCCATCGTCACGCCGTAGAGGACGTCGGCGGCCTCCATCGTCCGCTTCTGGTGCGTGATCACGACGAACTGCGCCCGGTCGGAGTAGCGGCGCAGCAGCTCGACGAAGCGGCCGATGTTCGTGTCGTCGAGCGCCGCCTCGACCTCGTCGAGGAGATAGAACGGGCACGGCCGGGCGAGGAACAACGCGAAGAGGAACGCGATCGCGCCGAGTGCCTTCTCGCCGCCCGAGAGAAGCGAGAGCCGCTGCACGCGCTTGCCGGCGGGGCGGAGCTCGACCTCGACGCCCGGCTCTTCCTCGTCCTCCTCGGCCTCGGCCTCTGTCAGCCGTAGCTGGCCCTCGCCGCCCGGGAAGACGGTCGCCGTCACGTCGGCGAAGTGGCGGCGGACGGCGTCGAACGTCTCGGCGAAGCGGCGCTCGACCGTTTCTGTCAGCTCGTTGCGGAGTTTCTCGAGCTCGGCGAGGCTCGCCTCGAGGTCGGCCCGCTGCGCGGCGAGCTCCTCGAGGCGCATCTTCTCGGCCTCGTACTCCTCCTGGGCGAGCGGGTTGACCTGGCCGAGCGTCTCGCGTCGGCGCTCGAGCCGCTCGACCGAGGCCGCCAGCGCGTCACGGTCGTCGCCCTCCGCGGGCTCGTCGGCCGCCGCGTGCTCGAAGCGGCGGCGAGCCTCGTCGGCCTCGGCCTCGAGCCGCGCCGCCTCGACCTCGAGGGCGGAGACGCCTTCGGACGCGGCCGCGAGCTCTTGCCGAAGCTCGACCTCGGCCGCTCCGAGGCGGCGGAGCTCGGCACCGAGCTCGCCGCTCCGCGCGGCACCGGCGTCCACATCTGCGCGGAGCGGTGCCTCGAAGCGGGACGCGGCACCCGCCGCCGCGAGGAGCGATTCGTCCAGCCGCTCGGCCGCGGAGACGACTCGCGCGAGCTCGTGCGGCCGCGCCCGGCGCCGCCCGGCCCTCACCGCCGCGTCGATGCGCGCCGTCTCTGCCGCGCGCGCAATCTCGCCGGCCTCGCTCGCCTGCGCAGCGGCGGCGTCGGCCGCGGCGACGAGCTCCTGCGCCTCCTGCCGGAGCGCGGCCGCCACGCCCGCTTCGGCGTCGGCAGTTGCCGGCCGGCCGCCGAGACGCAGCAGGTCGCGCTCTGCAGCGGCGACGCGCTCGGCGGTCTCCGCGAGCTCGCCTCGGAGCGCAGCCTCGCGCTCCGCGATCGTCCGGAGCCGCTCGCCGAGCCCGCCGGTTCGTTCCGCGCCGGCCTCGCCGCGAGCGCGCAGAGGAGCCTCGATCCGCTCCACGCGTGAGTCGAGTCCCGTCAGCGCCTGCTCGAGGCGCCGGGCGGCGGCTGCCAGCGTCGCGAGCGTTCCCGCGTCGGCGCGGCGAATCGTGAGCTGCGGCGCGACCGCCGCGAACGCGGTCTCGGCGGCGACGGCCCGTTCCTCCGCCTCCGCCGCCTTCCGCTCGGCGAACCGCGCCTGCCCGGCGAGAGTCTTGGCCTCCTCGGCGAGCGCCCGCCGGCGTACGTCGAGCTCGAGGAGGACGGCCTCCGCGGTCTCGCCCGCGTACCAGAGCTCGCCGGTGCGCGGGTCGTAGCCGAAGCCGTCGGCGGTCACCGCGGGCGTCGCCGACGCGAGTAGCTCGTCGCGCTCCACGACGGGGAGATCTGCCACCAGGTCGCGTGGACTGCGGCCGGCGACGACGACGAGGGAGCCGAGGCCCAGTTCGGCCGCACGCTCGAGAAGCGCGAGCGCCGCCTGTGCGTCGTCCGCGAGGAGCGCAGCCGCCCTTGGCCCGAGCGCCGCGGCGACCGCGCGCTCGTGCCCGGCTTCGACTTCGAGCTCGGCGAGGACGAGCCGCTCGCCCTCCTCCGCAAGCGCCCGGGCGGCCGGCGGGATCCCCTCGCGCTCGGCCAGCGACCGCTCGAGCGCCGCGAGGCGCTCCGCGGCGGTCAGCGCCCGCTCGGCGAGCGTGTCCCGCTCGTGAAGCGCTTCGCGTGCCCGCGCGCGCGCAGCGAGGGCCTCCTGCTCGAGCTCGCGCGGCGACGGGCCGCCGCGGGCAGCTTCCGCCTCGGCTTCGGCAAGCTCGGCGCGGAGCCGGCCGGCGAGCCGCTCCGCGGACTCCCGCTGCACCGAGAGCCGCGCGCCGTGCGAGCGAAGCTCGTACGAGACGGCGAGCGCCGCCTCACGCTCCCCGGCCGCGCCGGTGAGCTCGCGTTCGATGCCACGCCGCTCCTCGAGGAGCTCTTCCAGCCGGGCCTCGGTCCCGCCTCGTTCCGCCGCCTCCGCCACGAGCAGGCGCGCGAGCACCCGCCGCGCGCGGTCCGCCGACGCCTCCCGCTCCACCGCCGCCGTCTGTGCCGTCGCCGCCGCTGCCTCCCGCGCGCGCTCGAGCTCGGAGAGCACGGCCGCGGGATCGCCGGCCTCCGCCGCCGCCTCCTCGTGCCGTGCGTGCGTCTCGGAGACCAGTGCCGCCGCCGACTCGCGTCGCAGCTCGAGCCGTTCAGCCGCGCTGCGGAGCCGGTAGAGCGCCTGCAGTGCCTGCTCGCGCGCGCCGGCCGCGTCGGCGAGCTCCTCCTCGGCGCGCCCGCGCTCGGCGAGCAGCGCGTCGAGCCTCTCCTCCACTCCTCGCCGCCCGGCCCCTGCGGAATTGCGCCGCATCTCGAGCTCGCCGAGCCGTTCCTCGAAACCCGCGAGGTCGAGCTGCGCGATGCGTGCGCGCAGGCGCGCGATCTCCACCGCGAGCTTCTGCGCGCGCTCGGCCGCCGTCGCCTGGAGCGCGAGCGGACGGAGCCGCTTCCGGACCTCCGCCTCGACGTCGCGGGCACGTTCGACCTCGACCGCGACGCGCGCGAGCTTCAGCTCCGCGCGGTGCCGGCGAGCCTTGAAGCGGCCGAGCCCCGCGGCCTCCTCGATCAGCGCCCTTCGCTCTGACGGCCGCGAGGCGAGGATCGCCTCGACCTTGCCCTGGCTGATGATCGAGTGCATTCCCTGGCCGAGCCCGAGGTCGGCGAGCAGCTCGACGAGATCGAGCCGCCGCACCGCCGCGCGGTTGACGAGGTACTGCCCCTCGCCGCCGCGGTGCAGCCGGCGCGCGACCGAGAGCTCCGCGTAGTCGACCGGCAAAGCCCCGTCCGCGTTGTCGAAGAGCAGCTCGACCTCGCAGAAGTCGGCCCGGCCGCGCGAGCCGCCGCCGGCGAAGAGGACGTCGTCGGGCTTCTCGGCCCGCAGCTCCGTCGGGCTGAGGGAGCCGGCGGCCCAGCGGATC
>JAICZB010000111.1 GCA_025933895.1 Thermoleophilia bacterium | reverse complement strand
GGGTTCGGATCCTCGATCGCGCTGATCAGGAGCCCCTTCGCATCCTCGGGCGTCGCGGGGCACACGCACTTCAGGCCCGGGATGTGCGCGAACGACGACTCCGGGTTCTGGGAGTGGAAGGGCCCGCCCGAGAAGCCGCCTCCCGAGGGCAGGCGGATGACCATCGGCACCGGAGTTCCCGCGCGCCAGCGCTGCTTGGCGGCGACGGTGACGAGGTGGTCCCACGCGCACGAGATGAAGTCGGCGAACTGCATCTCCGCGACGGGGCGCAGGCCCATGATCGCGGCGCCCGTGCAGCCGCCGACGATTGCCGTCTCGGCGAGCGGCGCGTCGATGACGCGCCACGGGCCGAACTCCTCCTGGAAGCCGAGCGAGACCTTGAAGGCGCCGCCGTAGACGCCGACGTCCTCGCCGATCAGGAAGACCCGCTTGTCCCGCCGCATCTCCGTGCGGAGCCCGTCCGAGATCGCCTGGAGATACGTCAGCTCGGCCATCAGATTCCCCGCTCAAGGCGCCGGCCAAGCCGGCACCTCCGCTCTCTGGTGAGCTCCGTCAAGCCTACGCTCACTTGTGATGCGGGGTGTCGAGATCCTCGGGCGAGGCGTAGACGCCGTCGGTCAGGCCGGCCGGGTCGGGCTGCGGCGACTCCTCGGCGCGCTCGAGCGCGGAGGTGAGGAGCCGCTTGACGCCTGCCGCGATCTCGTCCTCCTCCTCGTCCGTCAGGCCGGCGTTGTCCCGCAGCCAGGTGCGGAAGCGCTCGATCGGATCGTTCTCGGCCCAGCGCTCGAACAGCGGCTTCGGGACGTAGAACGCGTCGTCGTGGACGGCGTGGCCCTCCATGCGCAGCGTCAGGCACTCGAGCAGCGTCGGGCCGCCGCCGGCGCGCGCCTTGTCGATTGCGCGCTTGGCCTCGCGGTAGACGGCGAGGACGTCGGTTCCGTCCACCACGACTCCCTCGAAGCCGTAGGACTCCGCGCGGTCGGCGACGTGCTCGGTTGCGAATTCGAGATGCGTCGGCGTCGAGTAGGCCCACTGGTTGTTGTCGCAGACGAAGACCACCGGCAGCTTGCGGGTCCCCGCGAAGGTCATCGACTCGTGAGTGTCGCCGCGCGCCGAAGCTCCCTCGCCGAACCAGCCGACGGCGACTCGCGGTTCCTCGCGGATCCGGAAGGCGAGCGCGCAGCCGGTCGCGACCGGGAGCATCGCGGGCAGGTGGCTGACCATCGCGATCAGCCCGAGCTGGGAGTCGGCCATGTGGACGTTGCCGTCGCGGCCGTGCGTCGGGCCGTCCTGGCGGCCCATGTACTGCGCGAAGATCCGCCACGGCTCGACGCCGCGGGTGATGTGGACGCCCATGTCGCGGTGGAGCGGCGTCCCGACGTCCTCGGTGCTCATCGCCGTCGCGACGCCGACCGACGCGCCCTCGTTGCCGCGGCCGGTGTAGAAGGAGCCGGGAATCTTGCCCTGGCGGTAGAGGATGTGGCCGCGCTCCTCGACACCGCGCGTGACGAGCATGTTGCGATAGACGGTGAGCAGGTCCTCGCGGTCGAGGCCCGCCTCGCGCACCTCGTGGAGCGAGCCGACCGGCCCTGCCTCTCTTGCGATCGCCATCGGTCGAAATCTAACGATCCCAGGGGAAGGCATCGCCGACCTGCCGTAGGCGCGCGCGCGTTTCGTCGTCGCACAACGCCCCGGCAAGGCCGGCCTCGTACGCCGCCTGCGGGGAGACACCGAGCGACGCGGCGGCTTCGTAGTCCCGTGCCAGGTCGGTATCGAACATCGCCGGATCGTCGGTCGAGATCGAGCAGCGGACACCTGCCGCGACGAGCTGCGGCAGCGGGTGCTGCTCGAGCGAAGGGACGACGCCCGTGCGGACGTTCGAAAGCGGGCACACGTCCAGCACCGTGCCGCGCCCGGCGAGCTCGCTCACGAGGCCGGGATCCTCCACCGAGCGGATGCCGTGGCGGAGCCGGTCCGCGCCGAGCGCCTCGAGTGCGCCGCGCACAGAGGCCGGGCCGGCGACCTCTCCTGCATGGGGCACAGAGCCCAGGCCGAGCGACTCCGCGAGCGCGAACGCCGGCTCGTACGGCTCGGGTGGGAACTCCGCTTCGAGGCCGCCGAGGCCCACCGCGACCACCCCCTGCTCGCGGTACTTCGCCGAGTAGCGGACGACCTGCTCGGCCTGCTCGGCCGTCGCCCCCCGGTAGATGTCCGGCGTCAGCCGCACCTCGACGCCGTGCAGCTCGCGCGCCTCCTCTGCACCGTCGCAGTAGCCGCTGAAGATCGCGTCCCAGTCGACGCCGCGCACCACGCGCTCCGCCGGGGAGAAGATCGCCTCCAGGTAGACCGCTCCGTGCGTCGCCGCCTCCGCTGCGTAGTCGGTGACGACCTGCCGGAAATCCTCCGCGGTCTGCAGAGCGTTCGTCGTGAGGATCCAGACCTCGATGAAGTGCGCGAAGTCGCGGAATCGGTAGAGCGACTCGAGGTCGCCGGGGAGCGCGTAGTCGTTTCGCTTCGCGACCTCCCGGAGCGTGTCCGGCCGGACCGTCCCCTCGAGGTGGACGTGCAGCTCGATCTTCGGGAACGGCTCAGGCGCAGGCACGTGCGAAGAAGCGTAGGAACTGCGGCATGTGGGCGTCCCAGAAGCCGACATCGTGTCCGCCGGGCGAGACGTGCGCATGAATGCCGGCATACCGCGCATAGGCGAGAGTGGCGTCATGAAAGGGGTCGCTCGCGCCGAGGTCGATCCAGAGCGGACGGGGCGGGCGTAGCCGGAAGACGTCGTTGCGCTCGTAGTCCGCCGCGTCGTCGAAGGCACCCGGCGCGGCAGCGCCGGGGCTGAGCCACAGCGCCGGCGACTGCACGCCGACCGCGCAGTAGGAGCGGTTCCGCGAGGCAAGCAGAAGCGCGCTGTAGCCGCCCATCGAGATGCCTCCGAGTGCGATCCTCCCGTCGTGCGTGCGCTTCACACCTGCGGGAATCGCCTCACGCAGAACCATCGATCCCCAGGCGCCGTCGGCGCGGTCGTGCCAGTAGCTGTCGTCGCCGCCGTCGAGGAGGAGCACGCTGGGCGCGTGGCGTCTGAGCGCCGCCAGCGTGTCGAAGAACGGCTGGCTCAGGAACTGCGACGGGCTCCCGCTCTTCCCGTGCAACAAGACGATGAGCCAGTCTCCGTGCAGCTTCGGCACGACGAGGACCTCATGGAGGTTCCGGTTCGTCAGCCGGCTATGGAGCGTGAACCTGACGAGCCGTGCGCCGCGCGTCGAGTGGTAGCGCGCGCCGCCGCACCCGGTGACCAGCACCGCGACCACGGCTAAGGTCAGGACGTGTCGAAGGCGGCGGACTGGTTGCGGGAGGAGCGTCGGAAGGTCCTCGGAGACTGGGTCGCATTCTGCCTCGGTTGCGGCGCGGCACGCCGCTGGTTCGAGGAGTTCGAGGCGCAGGTGCCCGCCACCTGCCCGCAGTGCGGCGGTGAGGTGCTGCACCGCTGCCCGTCGTGCGCCGCGCCGTTCTCGTCGCTCGCCGTCGTCGACTGCGAGGAGTGCGGCGAGCCCGTGCGCCCGAACGAGCTCTTCGGCTCGAGGATCAGGCGGGCACCTCGACGTTGAGGCCGTGTCGCTCCGCGAGCAACGGGATCGTCGAGAAGTCGATCTCCAGCTCGTAGCGGGCCGCGATCTCCTGCGCGCCGTCGTGGTCTGCGGCGGCGAGTACGGGTGCGAGCTCGCGGAAGTACTGCGCGAAGCCACCCGGCGAGATGATCTCGAGGAAGCGCAGCGGCTCGTCGCCGGCGTTCCAGAACGCGTGCTCCTGCCCGCGCGGCTTCTGCACGAGCTCGCCCGGCCCCGCCTCGACCACGCTGCCGCCGAGCTGTGCGCCCAGGCGACCCTCGAGGACGTACGAGTACTCGTCCTCGTTCGCGTGCCGGTGCAGGGGAGAGCCGAGCGCGCGTGGCGGCAACGTGTGCTCGACGAGCGCGAAGGGGTCTCCTTCGACGAGGTAGCGCGTCCCGAGATCGAAGAGGTAGACGACGTCGTTCATCCCGTACTCCTTTCGCTATACATGCCGTATAGCCAAGCTATAGCAGATCGGTGTACACTCTGTAAAGCGAAATGGCGAGAAAGTACGAGCTCAGGCAACGGGCGGAACAAGTGGAGGACACGCGGCGGCGCATCGTCGAAGCCACCTCCCGGCTGCATCTGGAGCGCGGCCCGGCGGCGACCTCGATCACCGAGGTCGCCCGCCGCGCGGGCGTGCAGCGGCGCACCGTTTACAACCACTTCCCCGACGACGCAGCGCTCTTCGCGGCGTGCTCGGCCCACTGGCGCGCACTGCATCCGCCGCCCGACCCTGCGGGCTGGACGGATCTGCGGCAGGGGCTGAGGGAGCTCTATGCCTGGTACCGCGCGACCGAGCCGATGACCGCGAATGTCCTGCGGGACGCGGAGGTCCTGCCGTCGCTGCGCGGGGTGATCGAGCCTGGGTTCGGTGCGTACATGGCCGGTGTTCGGGCCGTGCTGGCGGAGCGGGCCGGGCGGAGCCGCCGCGTCGAGGCCGCGATCCAGCTCGTCACCGACTTCCACTCCTGGCGTTCGCTCGCACCACTTGGAGACGAGGAGGCGACCGAGCTTGCCGCCGAGCTCGTGGAGCTGGCGGCGGCTAGAAGATCTCGTTCTCGCGGAAGCCGGGCACGACCGGCCCGCTCATGATCTGCGAGAAGCGGATGACCGTGACGAGGTCGTCCGCGCCGACCTCGCGGTTGTAGAGCTGGCCGAGGAAGTTCCCCATCTCGTCGGTGCGGCGAATCTCCGGGTTGTCGTGCTCGATCTCTCGCGGCGACAGCTCGCCGAGCGTCTTCACCTCGACCTTGTCGATCACCGCATCGAAGACGTGCTCCCGCGGACTGAAGCGGACGCCGCAGAGCACGCGCACGACCATCCCCTTCTTGTACTTGCCGGATTTGTCGCCGAGGCGGATCGTGGCCGACTTCCGTCCGGATCGCAGCTGGTCGGCGACGAGCGGCGAGTAGAAGTTGAGGGCGTACACCGTGGGCGGGAGTCTGCCAGCTACGACGCGGATCGTTGGACGTGCGCGCGCGTGAGCTCGTCGGGCGACGTGCAGCCGAGGAGGCACAGCGCGAGTGCGAGCTCGTCCCGCAGGAGCTCGAGGACGTGCCGGACGCCGTCCTCGCCCGCGGCGGCGAGCCCGAAGACCGGAGCCCGGCCGGCGAGCACGGCTCTTGCGCCGAGCGCGAGCGCCTTGGCGACGTCCGCGCCGCGCCGGATGCCCCCGTCGAGATAGACCTCCACCCGGCCGGCGACCGCCTCGACCACCTCCGGCAGCGCGTCGAGCGTTGCCGGAACGCCGTCGAGCTGGCGGCCGCCGTGGTTCGAGACGACGATCGCCGCCGCTCCGTGCTCGACGGCGAGCTCGGCGTCCTCGGCCGTGACGATTCCCTTCAGGACGACAGGCAGCCGTCCTTCGCCGGCGATCCACTCGAGATCGCGCCAGGAGACCGAGGCGTCGAGCAGCGCGAACTGATCGGCCGGGTTCTGGGCCTCGGTGCCGATCGCGGCCCGGGCGTAGGGGAGCGGCAGGTCGGAGGGAATCTCGAAGCCGACGCGGAGGTCGCGCTCCCGCTGCGCGAGGCGCGGCGTATCGACGGTGAGGACGACTGCGCTGCAGCCGGCGTCCGCAGCGTCCGCCAGGTGCTCGCGCGTGACCCCGCGGTCCTGGAAGACGTAGAGCTGGCACCACTGCACGATCCCCGGCGCGGCGGCCGCGATCTCCTCGTGCGAGCGGGTCGAGAACGTCGAGACGGCCATTGCCACGCCGGCAGCTGCGGCGGCCCGCGCCGTCGCGCACTCGCCGTCCGGGTGGTAGAGCTGCTGGTAGGCCACCGGCGCGACGACGACCGGAAGCTCGACGGCCGTCCCGAGCACCGTCGTCGCCGTCGAGATATCGGACACGTCGCAGAGGACGCGGGGCCGGAACGTCCAGCGCGCGAAGGCTGCACGGTTCTCGCGCAGCGTCCACTCGTCGCTGGATCCGCCGGCGAGGTACGCCCACGGCCCCGGCTCGAGCCGCTCCTCGGCCAGCCGCTCGTAGTCCGCGCTGGAGAGGGCTTCCGCCACCGGCTACGACTCCGCGGTGGCGCGGCGGAAGACCTCGGCTGCCGCCTCGTGGAACCCGGCGGGGAGGTTCTGCGCTTCCATGCTGCGGGCGATCTCCTCCATCTCGCCGATCCAGCGCCAGCCCTTGCGGCGCGACGAGCGCTCGGCGCCGGCGAGACGCTCCTCGAGCTCCGGCAGCGACAGCCGCCACTCCTCGAGCAAGCTGTCCTCGACGCCCTCTACCCGCGCCAGCTCCCGCACCGTGAGGAGCAGCGCGGCGCTGCCCTTCGTCCAGCCGGCGTAAGCAGCCTTGACGGCCGAGGCCGCGCCGGGCTCGGCGGAGACGACTTTCGGCTCGACGTTCGTCCCCGCGAACAGCTCGGCGACGTGTTCTGCGTCGGCGCCGGAGAGGTAGAGACGGGTCGTGCCGGGCAGCTCCGGCGGCGGCCCGACGATGCCGCCGTCGACGAACCGCGCCTGGAGGGCCGCGATCGTCCGCGCCGTGTCGGGCGAGATCGCGTTCGCGTCGACATAGATCCCGGCGAACCCGGCCGCTTCCCGCGCGACGTCGACCGCGGCGTGAGGCGGACAGACCGAGAGCAGGATCTCGCAGCGGCGGCAGAGCTCGGCGACGTCGCTCGCGACCTCGAGCCCGGCCGCCTCTGCCCGCTCGGCGGTGGCCGGGCTGCGGCCGGCGGACGCCCAGAGGACGGTCTTGCCGCGCTCGCGCAGGGCCGCGCCGACAGCCGAGCCCATCTCGCCGGGATGCAGTAGGCCGACGACCGTCACGCGCTGATTCTCTCCAAAGCCTTCGCGGCCATCTTGCGTTCGCCGTCGTAGGACAGGCGGCGCGGCGCTTCGTCGAGGGGCAGCCAGCTCGCCTCCGCGACCTCGATCCGCATCTCCGCGTCGATCTGGCCGATCCGCCCCCGGCCCGCACGCAGGAGGAAGAAGCTCACGACCTTGAAGATCCGCTCGCCGTCCTCGCCCTCCCACCTCGCGGTGTAGACGTAGCGGATGTCGCCGAGCTTCTCGACGACTCGGCCCTCGACCCCGGTCTCCTCGCGCACCTCGCGCATCGCGGTCTCGGCCGCCGACTCGCCGGGATCGATGTGTCCCTTCGGCAGCGCCCACACCCGCTCGCGGCCGCGCGGACGGATCGCGGCGACCATCGCCCGGCCGCGGATCGTCCGCACGAGCACCCCTCCGGCCGAGAACTCCCGCCGCACGCTCCGGTTCTAGCAGCCGCCGGACGGTTGGCACTTGCGAGGCTCGAGTGCCAGCTCTACAATGCCTCCGGCACTCTCGAGGGGAGAGTGCCAGGAACTGTCACTGAGAGCAGTCAGGAGGCTCTGCATGAACCTGAAGCCGCTTGGTGACCGCTTGATCGTCGAGGTGCTCGAAGAGGAAGAGACGACGACGAGCGGCATCGTGCTTCCGGACACGGCGAAGGAGAAGCCGCAGCGTGGCCGTGTCCTTGCTGTCGGCCCGGGTTC
>JAICZB010000152.1 GCA_025933895.1 Thermoleophilia bacterium | reverse complement strand
TGAGCTCCGGCACGACGAGCTTCCCGGCGGCCGTGGGCGTCGAAGCGCGGACGTCTGCGGCGAGATCGCAGAGCGGCGTGTCCTGCTCGTGTCCGACGGCCGAGACGAGGGGCACGGTGCACTCCGCCACCGCCCGCACCACGCGCTCGTCGCTGAAGGGGAGGAGGTCCTCGAAGCTGCCTCCGCCGCGGGTGACGACGATGACGTCGACGTCCGGCTCCGCGCAGAGAGCGCCGATCGCCTCGACGATCTCGGCGGCGGCACGCGGACCCTGGACGTAGGTCTCCGCGACGAGCACGGATGCCGGCGGGAACCGAGTGCGGATGGTCGTGACGAGGTCGCGCTTCGCGGCCGCGTCGTTGCCGGTCACGACGCCGATCCGCCGGGGCAGGAGCGGCAACGGCCGCTTGCGCTCGTCGGCGAAGAGACCTTCGGCGGCGAGACTCGCCTTCAGTCGCTCGAGCGAGGCGAGGTGGGCGCCGAGGCCGAATCGCTCGATCGTGAGCGCACGGAGCTTGAACTCTGCCCGCTGCTCGTACAGTTCCGGCCGTCCGAACACGTGCACCCGCTCGCCGTCGGCGAGGTCGAGCCGCAGCGCGTCGAACCGCCCCCGTGCCATCGTGACCCTGACGCAGGATCCGTCGGCCGGATCCTTGAGCGTGAAGAAGACCGTCGCCCATCGCTCGTGCCGGCGGAGCTCCGTCGTTTCGCCCTCGACCCAGACGGTGGGAAGCCGCGAGAGCCATTGTCCGACTCCGCGGTTGAAGGCGGCGACCGAGTAAACCTTGCGGTCGTCGTACGGCAGCGCCTCGACCTTGGCCATCGGCCCAGCGTACTCGCGCCTTTGCGGCGCGGGTGCAGCCCTAGAGGAGGATCTCGGCCGCCGTCTCGGGCTGGCAGCCCTGGCCGAGGAGCGCGCAGGCGAGGTGGAGATCCGCCTCGCTCACGGCGAGCCGCTCCGCGATCGAGAGCGGGTATCCGGTCTCGATCAGGATGTGGAGGCGCCAGCTCTCCACCTTCGACCGTTCGTCGAACAGCGGCTCGAGGATTTGGGTCGTAGTCTCGCTCATGGCTTCACCTGGTTCGCGCTGGTACCGACGAACCCTGCCGCGGCTTTGTTAGGCCAATTTTTTGTTAGGAACGGCTCGGCTCAGGAGCTTCGTACGGCCGCAGCCGAGCCCAGGCGGCGGAGGAGCTCCTGCAGGCGGGCCTCGAGCACGCCCCGCTCTGCCTCGACGTCGGCGCGGAGGTCGTCGATCCGTCGGCGCATCTCCACCTCGATCTCGCCGAGCCGCAGGTCGTGGGCGTTGACGAGCTCGTCCTGGCGGCGCTCGAGCTCCTTCGCGATGTTCGAGACCCGATGCTCGAGCCGCTGTGCGCCGGCATCCCCGACATGCGCGAGCCTCTCCGCGAGCACGGTCTCGGCTTCCCGCGAGAAAGAGCTCACGGCGCGTTCCAGCTCGCGTGCGAGGCGCTTGGCCGCGTCCTCACGTGAGCTCTTCACGAGCTGCGAGAACCGCTGCGCGGCCTCCTCCGCGTGCGAGGCCACCGCGCGGTCGACCGCGCGCTCGAGCTGCTCGACCTGGCGACGGGAGACGTCCTCGAAGCCGGCGCGGACTCGCGCCACCGCGTCGACCTCCTCGCGCTGTGCCTGCTCGGTCAGCTCGCGCTCACGGCGAGCCATGCGACTCTCGAGATCGTGCAGGGAGCGTCGGCGCTCGGCCGCATGCGCCTCGAGCTCGCTTCGCACCACTCCGAGGGCGTCCTCCAGCGTGCGGTTGAGGTCGGCGCGGAGGCGCGCCACGCCGGCGCGCTGTTCCTCGCTTTCCGCGGACAGCCGCTCGGCGTCCGCGGTGAGCCGCAGCTCGATCTCACGCAGGAGCTGCTGCTGCCGCTGCTCGAGCTCGGCGATCCGCGTCTTCGTCGCCTCTGTGATCCGATCGAGATCCTGCGACCAGCCCGCGAGCCGCTGCTCGATCTGCGCCTGCACCTGGTTCAGCTTGTCGCCGAGAGCCGCTGTCGCATCGTGTTCCTGCTGAGCGACGAGCGACCGCCGCTCCTCTGCGATCTGCCGTTCCTGCTCCTCGAGGAGCGAACGCGAGTCCGCGCGCGCGCGGGCGAGGGTCAGCTGGAGCTCCTTCCCGAGTGCGGTCTTCTCGCGCTCGACGCTCGCGAGGAGGTCGGCCTGCGCCTCGGCGAGCCGCGCGTCCATCGCACCGACGCGCTTCAGCGCCCGGCGCAGGAGAAGAGCGGCGCCGGCCGCCAGCGTGCAGGCCGTGAGCCCACCGGCCGCTACCGCGAGTGGCCGGTCATGGCGCAGGGCGAACGCGACCCAGATCCCGACGGCTGCAGCCGCCTCGAGGACTGTGGCGGAGACGAGCAAGGGCTTCGGAGCCCGGTGGAGCGCGGCGCTCGCGAGCGCGAGCGCGGCGAGCACGACGCCGGCGGCGAAGATGAGATCCGCAATCGTCGTCAGCGACACGGTCCGGAGTGTAGGCGCTGAGAACTCGCATCGAGTCCTAACCCGCGCGGAGCAGCAGCAGCGCGACCGCGATGAGTACGGTCGCTGCGGCGAGCGCCTTGAGCGCCGCCTCGGGCACCGCGGCGAGCGTGTCCGCGTCGAGTGGAAGCGTCGTACCGTCGTCGAGCTCCGCTCGTCCCTCGACCGCGACGACGCGGCGGCGGACGAGCCGGACCGGCGTCGAGAGCCGCCGCTGTGCCCAGCTCGAGGCGAAGGCGTACGCCGCGCCCGCGAAGGCGGCTCCGTGCAGCGTGTGCGCCGAGGCGAAGTACGCCGTGAGCACCGGGAACGCGCCCCAGGCGGCCGGGAACCAGAGCCCCCCGTGGAACCTTCCTTCGAACAGCTCGAGGTTGTACGCGACGACGAGGGATGCACCGACGGCGACGAAGACGAGCAGCCACAGCGTGCGCGAGACCGCGACCGCTATGCCGATCGCGCTGGCAGTGGAGATCGACGTGACGGCGAGGGCCACGAGTATCGGTCGAGAAATTCGGGTCTGGAGCGGCCTCCCGCGCAGCTCGTCGAGAGCGTGTGCGCCGACACCCATTGCGAGCGCGAACGCGAGGGTCGTCCAGCCGAGCAGGGCCCAATCCATCCGCGGCGCAAGGGCGGCGCCGACCGCGACGTAGGACAGGTGCCAGAGCGTGTACGGCGGGTGGAGGAGCGTGACGTAGTCGCGCCAGCCTCCGGAGCGGAGTGCGTAGAACGCCGGCCGCGGCCGGGCCGCCGTCACGATCGCCGTCCCCAGACGACGATGCCGCCGCCGAGGCTCATTCGCCGCGCGTGGACCTCGGTGAGACCTGCGGCGCGCCACGTGTCGAGGAGGCGCGGCTCCGGCCACTGCCGCCAGAACTCCCGGATGCTCGGGCCGAGGAAGCGCCCGACATCGCCCCAGCCCGGCGAGACGACGGCCCCGGCGGCCGGTAGCCCGATCCGTACGTAGAGCTCCCAGAGCGGGCGCCAGATGCCGTGCGACAGGCCGAACTCGAGCATCGCCACGGTTCCGCCTGGTCGGACGACGCGGGCGAGCTCGCGCATCGTGGCGGGGACGTCGTCGACATACCGGAGGAGGTATGTGAACGTGACGGCGTCGAACTCCGCGTCGGCGAACGGCAGCTCCTCGGCGCGCGACTCGCGCAACTCGATGCGGTCGCTCAGGCCCGCACGCTCGACTCGTTCGCGTCCTGCGGCGAGCATCTCCTTGCTCTGGTCGACGCCGACGACCGCCCGGCCGCCGTCGGCGCGGGCAAGCTCGATCGCGACGGCGGCGGTTCCACTCGCGACGTCGAGCACGCGCCGCGCCTCCGCAGGGATCCGGGACACGAGGAACGAGCGCCAGCGTGGGTCCTGGCCGAAGGAGAGGAGGCGCGCGTAGCGGTCGTACGTCGGGCCGAGCGGCGCGAAGAGCTCGCGTGCGTGGCGCGTGCGTGCCGAGGCCTCCACGGCCGTATTCTGGCCGCATGACGGTCGCCGAGGACGCCGTGCGCATCGCGAGCGCGGCTGCCGCCTTCGCCCAGCCGGGAGAGGAGCTCGCCGGCGTGCTCGTCGCCGAGACACTCGGCAGGCGTATCTACCTCTGCGCGTTCGAGGCCGCTGAGCACCACTCCTGGCTCGCGCTCGACGGCGATGCGGCGCCGTTGACCGAGCGCCGGCTCGTCCGCGATGCCGCCTCGGTTGCTGCGCTCTGCGAGGTGGCCGAGGAGTCTGCGGGTGGCGGGCACCTTCCCGAGCTTCGCGCCCGGCTTGCCGAGCTGCGCGAGGCCGATCGCCCACTCGGGATCGAGGAGGCCGAGGCCGCGGCGGCTTCCCTGGCCGAGACGCTGCAGCAGGAGCCGCGCATTGCGAGCAGCGTCTATCTCGACGCTATTGGCTCGGCCTCGAGGCGGCTCGAGCAGGCGCTCGGCGAGAGCGGCGGCTCACCGTTCGCCGCGGCGATGCAGTCGGCGCTCGGTTCCGTCGAGGAGTTGACGGAGGACGTCGAGCGCAACTACAAGCTTCCACTGGAATGAGCGGCGAGCTCGAGAAGCGCGCGTCGGACGCCGAGCGCGAGGCGGCGATTGCGCGCCTGCGCGAAGCGTCCGCAGAGGGAAGGCTCACGCTGGAGGAGCTCGCCGACCGGGCTGCAGTCGCCTATGCCGCAAGGTCGCAGGCCGAGCTGGCGCAGCTGACGGGAGACCTGCCGGTTACTGCTCCGCCGGCGTCGCGGCGGAAGCCCGTGCGCTGGACGTTCGCCGTGATCGGCGAGCCGACGCGGAAAGGGCGGTGGCGGATCGCCCGCCGCACCGCGGTCGTGATGGGGATCGGCGACTGCCATCTCGATCTGCGTCGGGCCGAGCTCGACGGCGAGGAGGTGACCGTCACCATCGTCCAGCTGATCGGCGACACGACGATCGTCGTGCCTCATCACGTGGACGTGGAGCTCTCGGGACTCTTTCTGATCGGCAGCAAGTCCGACTCGGGCGCCGAAGGGGACGTTGCACCATCCGCGCCGCTCGTTCGGATCCGCGTCTACGGGCTGCTCGGCGAGCTGCAGGTCGTCCGCCGCTAAGCTGGCTCGCATGGAAGGCGGCGGCTTCGGATTCCCGTTCGGCGGCGATCCCGAGGAGATCATGCGCGGCCTGCGCGAGTTCGCCGAGCAGCAGGCCGAGAGCGTCCAGGAGGCGCAGCGCGAGCAGTTCGCGACGCTCACGCTCAACACCGCGGTCGAGCTGACCGCGGCCGCGCTGCAGCAGGTGCAGCCGCAGGGCGGCGTGGACGAGCAGGCGATCGCACTCCGCGACGCGATGCGCGTCCTCTTCCCCGAGGCGGTGGCGCTCGTGAGCGCCGCACGCCAGGGGTTCATGCGCGAGTGATCGGCGCCGGCGCCGGCGCGTAGAATCGCCGCGCCCGTGTCGCTGCTCGACTCCGCCCTCGTCCGTCTCCTGCCGGCGGTGCCGAAGCCCGTGGTGCAGCTCTTCTCGTCGCGCTACATCGCGGGCGCGACCCTGGCCGAGGCGGTCCTCTGCGTCCGCGACCTCAACGGCGGCGGGAAGATGGCCACGGTCGACGTCCTCGGTGAGGAAATCACGCGGGAGGAGGAGGCCTGGGGAATCGCGCAGTCGTACCGCGATGTCTTCGCCGCGATCGACACGGCGGCACTCGACTCGAACGTCAGCGTGAAGCTCACCGGCCTGGGGCTCGACCTCTCGCACGAGATCTGCCGCGACAACCTCCTCGCCGTCCTCGAAGCGGCGAGGAGCTACGGAAACTTCGTCCGGATCGACATGGAGGACTCGTCCACGACAGACGACACGCTCCGGCTGTACCGCGAGCTTCGCGAGGACGGCCACGACAACCTCGGCATCGTCCTCCAGGCTCGGCTGCGCCGCACGCTCGACGACGTGCGCGCGCTCGCCGACCTACGCCCTAGCGTCCGTCTCTGCAAGGGCATCTACCTCGAGCCGAGCGCGATCGCGTTCACGGACTACGAAGCCGTGCGGGCGAACTTCCTCCGCAGCCTCGACGCACTGCTCGGCGCGGGGTGCTACGTCGGGGTCGCCACCCACGACGAGTGGCTGCTCGGGGAGTCGCTGGCGCGGATCTCGCAGCGTGGGCTCGCGCCGGTCGAGTACGAGCTGCAGATGCTGCTCGGCGTGCGCGAGGAGCGGCGCGACGAGCTCGTCGCGGAGGGTCACCGGCTGCGCGTCTACGTCCCGTTCGGTGCGCACTGGTACCGCTACTCGCTGCGTCGGCTGCAGGAGAACCCGGCGATGGCGGGGACGATCGCGCGCGCGACGGCCGGGCGCGTCCTCCGGCTCGGCGCGCGGTGATCTGGACGCGCGCGGAGGGCTGCCGCGTCACGCTCGCCGACGGGCGCGAGCT
>JAICZB010000076.1 GCA_025933895.1 Thermoleophilia bacterium | reverse complement strand
TCCCCGCAACGGCCGGATCCGCAGCCTGACCCGCGTCGGGATCGAGTTCGCGCCGCCGCGCAAGGAGGTCTCCACCGGCCCCGGCAGGCACGACTTCGAGATCGTCGCGGACCCGGCTCTCTCGGTCGAGGACGACATGCGGCGGCGCGACTTCACCGTCAACGCGATGGCGCGCCGGCTCGAGACCGGCGAGCTCGTCGACCCGCTCGGCGGCAAAGCCGACCTCGAGGCGCGTCGTCTGCGCACGGTGTCGTCGCAGAGCTTCCGCGAGGATCCGCTGCGGTTGATCCGCGCTCTCCGCTTCGTCTCGCAGCTCGGCTTCGAGCCGGACGAGGAGCTGCTCGCCCAGATGCGCGAGGAGGCGTCGGCGGTGAAGCTCGTCTCCGGAGAGCGCATCGGCGGTGGCCTCGCCGCGGACGGGATGGGGGAGCTGTCGAAGCTCCTTCTGGGCGCCGAGCCCGCCCGTGCGCTCAGGCTCGCGCGCGACACGGGCGTCCTCGTCGAGCTGCTGCCCGAGTTCGGCCCGGCGATCGACTTCAACCAGGAGAGCCGCTACCACGACCTCACGGTCGACGAGCACACGTTCGCGGTGGTGCAGGCCGCGGCGGACCACGGCTTCTCGCTGGCGGTACGGCTCGCGGCGCTCTTCCACGATCTCGGCAAGCCGATCGTCGGCTGGCGCGGGACCGACGGCCGCCTCCACTACTACGCGAAGCCCGGGTTCGCCGAGCGCGGGCACGACCGCGTCGGGGCGGATCTCGCCGCCGGCGCTCTGCTGCGGCTCAGGTATCCGAACGCGCTCCGGAAGCGCGTGATCCGGATCGTGCGCCGCCACATGTTCCAGCCCGGAAAGGGCGACGCCCGCCGCGCGCGGCGCTTCCTCCGCCGCAACGGCGACGAGGTCGCGTTCGAGCTGATCGACCACAAGCACGCCGATCTGCTCGGCAAGCGAGGCACGGGCGGAGAGCCGCCGCCGCAAGCCGAGATCGAGGCGCTCGCCCGCTTCCGCGAGGTGGTGAAGCAGGAGCTTTCGAGCCCTCACCGGCTGCGCGACCTCGCCGTCGACGGCAACGACCTGATCCGGCTCGGCTTCCGGCCCGGCCCGGAGCTCGGACGCATCCTCCACGACCTGCTCGACGCCGTCGTCGACGAGCCCGCGCTCAACACCCGTGACGAGCTGCTCGCGCTGGCGAGGAAACAGCTGTGATCCGGTGGCCAGTCGATGGGTACCAGGTCGCATTCACCACGCGCGTCGGAGGCGTGAGCGAGGGGCCGTACGCATCGCTCAACCTCGGGCGCAAGAGCGGGGACGACCCCGCACGCGCCGACGAGAACAGGCGCATCGCGTGCGAGGCGATCGGCGCCGACGTGGAGAAGCTCGCGCTCAACTTCCAGGTGCACTCCGACCGCGTGCTGCGGGCCGCGGCCGGGATGCGAGGAGAGCACGCGGACGGGCTCTGGACGGACGAGCCGGGCCTGCCGATCCTCGCCATGTCCGCCGACTGCCTCCCCGTCGCCGTCGCGCGCACGGACGGGAACGAGCCGGCCGTCGCGGTCCTGCATGTCGGCTGGCGCGGTCTCCTCGCCGGCACCCTCGCCGCGGGGGCACGCGCGCTCGGCGAGGTCCCGCTCGCCGCCGCGATCGGGCCGGGCATCGGCCCCTGCTGCTACGAGGTGGGGGAGGAGGTGGCGGCGCCGTTCCGCAAGCGCTTCGGGGACGACGTCGTCCGTGAGGGCCGCCTCGACCTCTGGACGAGCGCCGAGCGCGCACTCCGTGCCGCCGGACTCGAGCGCGTCCACCGCTTCGACCGCTGCACCTCGTGCGATCCCGAGACGTTCTTCTCACACCGCCGCGACGCCGGCCGCACGGGCCGCCAGGGGGTGATCGCCTATGTCGCCGGCTGAGATCCGCGAGCGGTACGAGCGCATCCGCGAGGAGGTCGGCCCGGACGTCACGGTCGTCGCCGCCACGAAGTACGTCGCTCCCGAGGACCTGGCCGCGCTCGCGGAGGCCGGCGTCGAGGTGGTCGGCGAGAACCGGGCGCAGGACCTCCGTGCGAAGCACGACCTCTACGGCGACGCCTTCCGCTGGCACTTCATCGGCCACCTTCAGAGCCGCAAGGCGCCGCTCGTGAGCGAGATCTGCGAGCTCTGCCATTCGCTCGCGTCCGAGTCGGCTGCCGGGAAACTGACGATTCCCGCGCTCGTGGAGGTGAACCTCTCCGGCGAGGCCACGAAGTCGGGCGTGACGCCGGAGGAGCTGCCCGCGCTGCTCGAGGCCTATCCCGACGTCCGCGGCCTGATGACGATGCCTCCGGCGGCCGGCGATCCGGAGCAGTCGCGTCCCTACTTCCGCCGCCTCCGCGAGCTCGCCGAGCGCCACGGGCTGGGCGATCTCTCCATGGGTACGAGCCAGGATTACCGGGTCGCCGCCGAGGAGGGAGCGACCTACGTCCGTGTAGGCGCAGTCCTGTGGCAGCGCTAACATCGGCGGCGCGATGGGTCTCTCAGAAGTCTGGGCCCGTACCCTCGTCTACTTCGGCATCGCCGAGGAGGAGGACTGGGACGAGGACGGCTACGCCACCGAGGACGAGCTCGCCGACGAGTACGAGCGCGAGAACGTCCGCCGGCTCCCGGCGCGGCGCTCGCGCCACGCCTACGACGACGACTGGACGGATCCCGAGCCCGAGGACGCGCAGCGGACGAGCATCCTCCGCCCGCGCGGCGAGCCGCGCCGGGTGCGGAACCTCGAGCCGGTGCGCGGGCCCGGCACGTCGCGCGTCCACCTCATCCTCCCGCGCAGCTTCAACGACGCCCAGCAGCTCGCCGACCGGTTCAAGCTCGGCGTCCCGGTGATCCTCAATCTCCAGTCGGCGGACGCCGAGTTGTCGAAGCGGCTGATCGACTTCGCGAGCGGTCTCACGTACGCGCTCGACGGCGGGATGCAGCGGATCGCGGACAAGGTCTTCCTGCTCACGCCGCGCGATGTCGAGCTGTCGGCCGAGGACCGCGCGCGGATGCTCGAGCGCGGCTTCTTCAACCAGGCATAGGAAAAGGCGGCTGAGCCGCGAACCAGCCGAACATGGGCTGGCCGGCCAGGTTCGTGCTGCTTGCCGACGCGATCTCCAGCGTCGAGACGTTCATCAACGTCTTCGTCGGCCTGTACTGGCTCGTGATCTTCGCCTACATCATCACGAGCTGGCTGCGCCTGCCGTATTCGCCCACGCTCAACCGGATCCAACGCTTCCTCTACGACGTCTGCGAGCCGTACCTCCGCATCTTCCGTCGGTTGCTCCCTTCGATGGGGGGGATCGACCTCTCGCCGGTGCTGGCGCTGATCGGGCTCGCCGTGATCGACCGCTTCCTGATCTGGATCCTCGACCACTTCCACTAAAGGAGACGCGCGATGGCACTCACACCCGTCGAGATCAGACACCTGACCCCGCCGCGCGCGAAGATCGGCGGTTATCGCGCCGCGGCGACCGACCGGCTGTTCGAGGAGATCGCCTCGAGCTTCGAGGACGTCTGGCGCGAACGCGCCGACCTCGCGGACAAGGTCGAGCAGCTCGAGACCGACCTCATCCGATTCCGCGAGCTCGAGAGCCTGCTGCGCACGACGCTGGTCTCCGCCGAGCAGGCGTCGGCCCAGATGCGCGACCAGGCGCGCCGCGAGGCCGAGCTGATCCTCAACCAGGCGCACGCCGAGGCCCGGGAGGTGCAGCGGCGTGCGGTCGCCGAGAACGAGCGGCTGGAGCACGAGTCGCGCAAGCTGCGGGCGCAGCTGCAGGAAGCGCTCTCGGCGCTCGGCGGGCCCGAGCAGCGCACGACCGCCGAGAAACACGAGCCGGCGACCGACGCGGAGGAAGCGGTCGAGGAACGCAGCTGGTACGGCCTGCCGGACAAGACCGCGCTGCCGGAAGAGAACGCGGCCTGAGGCACGGCGGGCGCGGCAAGCGCCCCGACGTAAACTGAGCGCATGACGGCGGAGACGACGCGGCTGCGCGTGCGCGTCAGCCCGGGAGCAGGGCGCACAGCCCTGGTCGGGCGGCAGGGCGACGCGTGGAAGGTGCGCGTCACCGAGGCGCCGGAGCGCGGACGCGCCAACGAAGCCGTCCTCCGCTTCCTCGCGGAGACGCTCGCACTGCCCCGGACGTCGGTGACGCTCGTTTCGGGTCATGGCGGCCGGGAGAAAATCGTGGAGTTGGCGGGGATGGGGCCGGCGCTGATCGAACGGCGTCTCGCCTCGGCGGCAGGAGAAGACCGAGGCAGAAAGGAGAGGCGGTGACGAGCATGGACACCGAGCGGTTCCGCACCGCGCTGCTCGACGAGCGCCGGCGGGTGGAGCACGCGCTCGCGACCCTTCGCGACGAGCATCCCGGGTCGCTCGACGACGAGGTCGAGGAGGTCACCGGGACGAGCGACAATCACCTCGCCGAGACCGCGACGGCAACCCTCGGCCGCGAGATCGACTACACGCTCGGCGACAACGCGGAGCAGGTCATCGCCGAGATCGACACCGCGCTGAAGCGGATCGAGGACGGTACGTACGGGACGTGCACCAACTGCGGACGCGAGATCCCGGAACAACGGCTGGAGGCGAATCCCTGGGCTTCTCTCTGCATCGACTGCAAGCGAAAGGCCGAGGGAGGATGAACGAGCCTCTGCGGCAGCTCGAGGTTCGGGTCGGCTCTGCGACGGACGCGTTGACGCCGCTCTCCCGCGCCACCCGCTCGTTCGCTGCGACGCGGCTGCAGTGGACTGCGCTCGCGGCGATCGCACTCGCTGCGGTCGTCGCCGACCAGGTGACGAAGCACGTCGTCGCGAGCAATCTCCGGCTCGGTGAGGGAGTACACGTCGTCGGGCCGTTCACGATCAGGCACGTCGAGAACTCGGGCATCGCCTTCGGGCTGTTCTCGCACGCGACGGCCGCCGTCATCGTCGTGACCGCGATCGCGATCGCGTGGATGCTCGCCTACTTCGCCCGCTCGGGCGCCCGCCATCCCGTGCTTCCGGTCGCGCTCGGGCTCGTGATCGGCGGCAGCGTCTCGAACCTCGCCGACCGCGTCAGGCTCGGCTTCGTCACCGACTTCCTCGACTTCCGCTACTGGCCGGCGTTCAACCTCGCGGACAGCTCCATCGTGATCGGGGTCGGGATCCTGCTCGCCGCGCTCGTCCTCGCCGAGCGGGAGCCGCGGGCCTCCAAGCGCTGAAGCGGCTCGTCGTTCCGCCCGAGGCCGCGGGCGAGCGGCTCGACCGCCATCTCGCCGGGCTGCCGGACGTGGGATCGCGGGCCGCGGCGGAGCGGCTGCTCGAGGTCGGTGCCGTGCTCGTCGACGGGCAGGCCCGGGAGAAGAGCCACAAGCTCGCGGGTGGCGAAGAGCTCGAGATCGAGGCGCCGTCGCCGGCCGCCGCGGAGCCCGAAGTCCCGCTCCCGGAGCTCACGATCGCCTACGCGGACGACCACCTCCTCGTCGTGGACAAGCCGGCCGGCGTCGTCGTGCACCCGGCTCCCGGCCACGCCGGCGGCACACTTGCGCAGGCGCTCGCAGCCGCGGGCGCCACGGGCGGGGAGGAGGACCGCCCGGGCATCGTCCACCGCATCGACCGCGATACGTCCGGTCTGCTCGTCGTCGCCCGGACGTCCGAGACGTACGGGCGGCTGCAGCGCCTCGTCCGGCGCCGGGAGCTGACCCGCGAGTACCTCGCGCTCGTCGTCGGTCGGCCGCGGTCGCGGCGCGGCACGATCGACGCGGCCATCGGCCGCGACCGCCACGACCGGCTCCGTCACTCGCTCGACACGGACACGCCGCGTGCGGCAGTGACGCATTTCGAGCTCGAGGAGATCCTCGAGCGTCACGCGCTCCTCCGCGTCCGGCTCGAGACCGGACGCACGCACCAGATCCGCGTGCACCTCGCCGCGATCGACCTGCCCGTCGCCGGCGACCCGACCTACGGCGTGGCCGGAGACCTCGACCTCGAACGGCAGTTTCTCCACGCGGCACGTCTCGCGTTCGAGCACCCGGTCACAGGCGAAGCGGTCGACATCTCGTCGCCGCTGCCGTCCGACCTGGAGACCGCGCTCGCCGCGGCCCGCCGCTAACCTTCCGGCGTCCCTGTTCCTACCCCCCGGCGGCCCAGCCGTGGCGCGCGTGCCTCTCGTATCCGGGAGGTGCGCCGCGACTCCCGCCGGCGCTCTACACGACAAACGAATCGGAAGGAGCTCACATGTCAGTTTCGACTGAGCCGGCCTCTACGGGCGCAGTCTCCATGCGCGACCTGCTGGAGGCCGGTGTCCACTTCGGCCACCAGACGCGCCGCTGGAACCCGAAGATGCGCCGCTTCATCTTCGCCGAGCGCGGCGGCATCTACATCATCGACCTCACGCAGACCGCGGAGAGGCTCGACGAGGCGCAGCAGTTCCTGCGCAACGTCGCCGAGCGCAGCGGCACCGTCCTCTTCGTCGGCACGAAGAAGCAGGCGCAGGACGCCGTCGAGCAGGAGGCGAAGCGCATCGACATGCCGTACGTGAACCACCGCTGGCTGGGCGGTCTGCTGACGAACTGGCGCACGATGGCCGACCGCATCGACCGGCTGCACGAGATGCGCCGCTTGCGGGACGAGGGCCAGCTCGAGCTTCTGCCGGCGAAGGAGCGCATCGCCATGGGCGGCGAGCTCGAGAAGCTCGAGGCGAACCTCGGCGGCGTCGCCGACCTCCGCCGTCAGCCCGACGCGGTCGTGATCGTCGACCTCAAGAAGGAGGCGCTCGCCGTCCGCGAGGCACGGCGCCTCGGCATTCCCGTCGTCGCGCTCGTGGACACGAACTGCGACCCGGACGAGGCCGACTACGTCATCCCGGGCAACGACGACGCGATCCGCTCGTGCAACCTCGTCGTGCACGCGCTCGCCGAGGCGATCTGGAGCGGCAAGCAGAAGGTCTCGGCGGAGGAGCTCCAGCGTCAGCAGCAGCAGGCTGCGGAAGCGCCCGCGCCGGCCGAAAGCGCGCCGGAGGGAGACGCCGAGCAGGTCGAGCCGGCCGCGGCCGTCGAGCCCGTGACCGAGGGCGAGAGCGTCCCGGCGCCGACCGGCGAGGACCCGGCGAAGGAGGGCGCGGAGGTCACCGAGGCTTCCGAGGCCGCGCTGGGGGACCCGACTCGTGGACAGGAGGAGGCGTAGATGGCGGCGGAGATCTCGGCCCAGCTCGTCCGCGAGCTTCGCGACCAGACGGGCGCGGGGATGATGGACTGCAAGCGGGCGCTGCAGGACACGAACGGCGACGTGGAGGCGGCGGTCGTCCTCCTCCGCGAGAAGGGCATGGCGAACGCTGCGAAGCGCGCCGACCGCGCGACGACCGAGGGCCTCGTCGGCTACCGATTGGCGGACGACAACTCCCGCGGCACCATGGTCGCCGTCGGCTGCGAGACCGAGCCGGTCTCGAAGAACGAGGAGTTCCAGGCGTTCGCCAAGAAGGCGCTCGACCTCGTCGAGGCCGAGGGAATCGATGCCGTGTCCCAGCTCGACGAGGAGCGAGCGGAGCTCTCCGGCAAGCTCGGCGAGAACATCGCGATTGCGGGCGCCGCCCGCTTCGAAGCGGTCGACGGCGGTCGTCTCGCCGCCTACGTCCACCCGCCCGCGAACAAGCTTGGCGTCCTCCTACACGTCCGCGGTGGCGACGACGAGCTCGCACGGAACCTCGCGATGCACATCTCGTGGTCGGATCCGCGCTGGATCGGCCGCGAGGATGTGCCCGACGACCTGGTCGCCGCCGAGAGGGAGATCTACCTCAACTCCGACGAGGTGCAGTCGAAGCCCGAGCAGGCGCGTGAGAAGATCGTCACCGGAATGCTCGACAAACGGTTCTTCGCCGAGCGCGGGGGCGTCCTCGCCGACCAGCCGTGGATCCACGACGGGTCGCTCACCGTCGGCAAGGTCCTCGGCGAGGCCGGGGCCGAGGTGCTGGAGTTCCAGCGCTTCTCGCTCGCCGGATGACCGTCCAGCCGGAGACCGCGACCGGCACGACGGGGCGCGCGCCGGCGTTCCGCCGGGTGTTGCTCAAGCTGTCGGGCGAGGCGCTCATGGGCGAGCGCGAGTACGGAATCGATCCCGGCGTGACGCAGGCGCTCGCGAAGGAGGTCGCAGGCATCCGCGGCGAGGGCGTCGACGTCGCGGTCGTGGTGGGCGGCGGCAACTTCTACCGCGGGCTCGCGGCCGCAGCGGAGAGCGGAATGGACCGCGCCACCGCCGACTACGCCGGCATGCTCGCGACGCTCCTCAACGCGCTCGCGCTGCAGGACGCGCTCGAGCGCGAGGGTGCCGACACCCGCGTGATGTCCGCACTCGAGGTGTCGGAGGTGGCCGAGCCGTACATCCGGCGCCGGGCGATCCGCCACCTCGAGAAGGGCCGGGTCGTGATCTTCGCGGCCGGCACCGGGAACCCGTTCTTCACGACCGACACCGCGGCCGCGCTGCGCGCGCTCGAGATGGGCGCCGACGCGATCCTCATGGCGAAGCACGGCGTCAAGGGCGTGTACGACGGCGATCCGCGCCGCGTCTCCGACGCCGAGTTCCTGCCCCGGATCACACACCTGGAGGCGATCGAGCGCGGGCTCAAGGTGATGGATACGACGGCCCTTTCGCTCTGCATGGACAACCGCCTCGCGATCCACGTCTTCGAGCTCGCGGAGGGCAACGTCGCGCGCGTCGTGAACGGTGAGGAGGTCGGGACGATCATCGCCTCGGCTGGAAGCGGGGGGGGGGGCACCGCCCCCCCCCCCCCCCCAAACACCCCCCCCCCGGGGCGGGCCCCGGGGGGGACAGCCGGGGGGGGAGGGGAGCGGCGGAAGGAGGATAAAACGGGCCCCCCCCCCGCGGGGGCAAAACGG
>JAICZB010000168.1 GCA_025933895.1 Thermoleophilia bacterium | reverse complement strand
CCGCCGGTGAACGCGGGCAGGGCGTCGCGCAGCCGTTCGGCGCCCGGGACCGAGTAGTACTCGAGCCCGCCTTCCGCGAACCCGGGCGTTGCATCCATGTCGTACTCGGCGCCGAGCGCCACGACGAGGATGTCGGCGGCGTAAGAGCCCCGGTCGGTCGTGACGTGGCGGGTGCCCGGGTCGATCGCGGTGACGCGCTCCTGCCGGAACTCGACTCCGGGCTTCGCAAGCTCGCGGTAGGGAATGCGGAGCGCCGCGGCGTCGACTCCTCTGAACAGGATGTCGAGCTTCGAGAAGCCGAACGTGAACGCGTCGCCCCGGTCGATCAGGGTGACGCGAACCTCGCCGGCGAGCGAGTCGGAGAGGCGGCTTGCGAGCTCCAGGCCGCCGAAGCCGGCCCCGAGGATCACGACGTGCTTCACGAGGAGCCCAACCATACGCCCCGCGGCAGGTGTTCACGCGCCCGTAAGGGTCTCGCAAGAGCTCCGTGAGATTCGGCCACTAGCGTCGCCGGAGTCAACGAACGGGGGGACCATCGTGAACAGATCTCGCTTCGTGCTCCTCGCCGTGGTCGCGGTCCTGGCGGCTGTCGTCGCCGGCCGAAGTGCGGCCGCGGGAGCACCGTTACACGACTTCGTCTACACGGAGACCAACTCAGCCGCCGGCAATGCGGTCTCGGTCTACGGCACCGCGGCGGACGGCAGCCTCGTCCCGCAGGGCAGCGTCTCGACCGGCGGGCTCGGGAGCGGTGCCGCGCTCGCGTCCCAGGGATCCGTGCTCGTCCGCGGCTCGCAGCTCTACGCCGTGAACGCCGGCGACAACACCATCTCGGCGTTCAAGCTCGGCCCGGACGGAAGCCTCACGCTCGAGGGAGCTCCGGTCTCTTCGGGCGGCACCGATCCGATCAGCCTCACCGCCCGCGGCAATCTCCTGTACGTCCTCGACGCCCGGTCGCTCACGATCTCGGGGTTCAGCACCGGCGGCGGTGGTCTCTCGCCGCTGCCCGGCTCGACCCGGTCGCTGAGCAGCGGCGCGGCGAGCCCGGAGCAGATCGGCTTCAGCCCCGACGGCCGCGTGCTCGTGGTCACGGAGAAGGTCTCGAACACCATCGACACCTTCCGGGTCGGCCCCGGTGGCGTCGCGGGTGCGGCCCAGAGCAACCCGTCAGCCGGCGACGGCCCGTACGGGTTCGGCTTCGACAACCAGGGCGACCTGCTCGTCACCGATGCCGTCACGAACGCCGTCACCTCTTACACGCTGGGTAAGGACGGCAGCCTGAGCCTGCTCGACGGGCCGGTCTCCACGAACGGCCAGGCCGCTCCTTGCTGGCTCGTCACCGCCGGCGGCGGACGCTTCGCCTACTCCGCGAACACAGGCTCCGGCACGATCAGCGGCTTCAGCGTCCACGACGGGCAGCTCACGCTGCTCGACCCGAGCGGCGTCAGCGCCACGAGCGGCTCCAGCCCGTTCGATCTCGCCGTGAGCCGGGACGGACACTTCCTCTACAACCTCGCCTCCGGCAGCAACATGCTCGTCGCGTTCAGGCTCGGCTCCGACGGGACGCTCACTCCCGCCGGCACGGTCACGAGCCTTCCCGCGAGCGAGGCCGGCCTCGCCACCGGCTGATCCGGCACTCGGCAGCCGCCGACGCCTCACGGCGCGGCGGCTGCCTCGAGCTGCCGCGGTGGATCAGCGGCCGGTGATCGCGAACCACGCCCCCGTCGGCGCGGTCACGAACACGATCGGTGCGAAGCACGGCGACGGAAGCGCGACGGACGTGTCGAGCTCCCCGTCGCCGGTCGGGGTGACGTCGAAGAGCCCGGTCGACACGTTGTCAGTCGTTGCCGTGACGCCGTCCGGCGTCGTCAGGCAGCTGACGATCGCCCTGAGCTGCGTGAACGGCATCGTCCCCTGGAGATTCGCCGGCACGGGCGCGCGGCGGGCGAGTACGAGCCCCTCTACCTCGACATGCAGCTGACCGCCGGCGCGGAGATCCGCGCTGCCGGAGTCGAGCTCCCACGGGAGCCCGCCGCCAGGGACGCTCCGGATCGAGTTCGCCGCGCCGGTGTACGGCTCGACGACGGGCGTGAGCACCTTGGCGTCGAGCACCTTTCGCCCGTCGCCGCCTCCGCG
Organism: Thermoleophilia bacterium; assembly: GCA_025933895.1. Lineage (GTDB taxonomy): Bacteria > Actinomycetota > Thermoleophilia > Gaiellales > Gaiellaceae > Palsa-739. The sequence continues at coordinate 3,854 of JAICZB010000168.1, read as the reverse complement.
GCCGAGCGCCGGGACGGCGAGCGCCGCCAGCACCGCCAGGCCGAGCAACAGCACGAGTGTCTTCCTCATTTCCCCCTCCCGAGGTGGAACGATTGACCCCTCCCTCTCTACGGGTGTCTGTTGGGGCCGGATTCGACGACGCGGAGGCGTGCGGACAGATACAAGTCGTGCCGGTTCCTCCATTACAGGGTGTGAGACACGTGATCGACCGGACCGACGCCGAGCTGATGCGGGCGGCGGAGTCGGAAGCCGCCGCGTTCGCCGAGCTCTACCGGCGGCACGTCTCCGCGGTGCACGCATGGTTCCGCCGCCGGCTCGAGTGGGCGGCCGCCGACCTGACTGCGGAGGCGTTCGCGCAGGCGTGGCTCTCCCGCCGGAGCTTCCGGGACGAGGCCGACGGCTCGGCGCTCCCCTGGCTCCTCGGCATCGCACGCAACGTCGCTCGCGAGTCGGCGCGCCGGAACGAGGTGGAGACGCGGGCGCGCCGCCGGCTCGGCCTTCCGACCGACCTCGCTCCGGAGGACGGCTACACGGCGGTCGAGGAACGGCTCTCGCCGTCCGTCGCGCTCGAGGAGGCCCTCGAGACGCTGCCCGCGCACGAGCGCGAAGCGCTCGAGCTCCGCGTCGTGGGCGAGCTGCCGTACGACGATGTCGCCGCCCGCCTGGGTCTCCGTCCCGCAGCCGCCCGGCTGCGGGTCTCGCGCGCGCTCCGGCGCCTCTCCGCCCTACCCCTCGAGGAGGACACATGACCGCTCTGCCCCCCAGCCTCGACCGCTTCGGCCCCGAGCTCGAGGACGCCGTCCACCGCGATCTCGGCAGCCGCCGCCGGCGCCGCCGGATGGTGCGCGGCGTCGTCGTTCTGGCGGTTGCGGCAGCCGCAGCCCTCGGCCTGCTGAGCGCGTTCGGCAAGGGCGGGCCGTCCGTCGTCGAGCGCGCCGCCGCGGCGCTGCAGCCCTCGGACGCCGCGATCCTCCACTTCCAGTTCGACGCGAAGCAAGACAACGGCGACGGGACCGTTGCCACCTGGAGCCAGGAGACGTGGCAGCTCAGGGTGGCCCCGTACACCCGGCGGCAGATCGCCGTCGACGGCTCGGACGGGATCCGCGCCGAGTCGCTGACGAGCGGCGACACGAACGAGCTCTTCGACGCGCGCACGGACACGATCTACATCGCGACGAGCCAACAGCTCCTCGCGGCCCGCATGCCTAAGATCACGGTCGTCTCCAAGAGCAAGCTCATGAAGCTCACGCAGAGCTCGCGGGTGGGCGTGGCCTATCTCATGCGGCCTAACGCCGCGTCGCATCCGGAGGTCGTCGCGACCCGGCAAGGTGCCAGGCGCCTCCGTCAGCAGATCGCGCGGGAGCAGCGCCGCGACTCCTCCGGAGGCGGCGTCCTCCCGGAAGAGTTCCGCTCGGAGATCCTCGCGCTGCTGAACTCGGGCCGCGTCGTCGTGACCGGCCACGTCACCGTCGACGGCCGAGACGCGATCCGGCTCGAGTCGCTCGACGGGAAGAAGATCTACGTCGTCGACGCGTCGACGTCCGCGCCGATCGAGTGGACGACCACCGGGGAGAGCGGAGGCGTCACGCTTCGCTTCGGCGCGTACGAGGAGCTGCCCGTGGACAGCGACTCGATGGCACTCCTCGACCTCGAGGCCCAGCACCCGAACGCTCGGGTCACCCACGACGTCAAGGCGTACATGGCGGACGAGGCCCGGCTCTACCCGCACGGGTAGACCCCCGGGAAGGATCGGCGCTCGTCGGCGTCCTCCTAACTGAGAATCACGTGCTTCGAGGAGGTCGAGCATGGCGGCCTGTGCTGTCATGTACGTGCGGTGAGTGACATGGCGGAGAGATTGAGCTCCGAGGAAATGGCGGATCTGGCCGCGCTGGCCGACGGCACGCTTCCCGCGGAGCGGCGGGGCGCGGTCGAGGCCCGCGTGGCCGCTTCGCCCGAGCTGCAAGAGCTGCTGGAGCGGCAGCGGCGGGCGGTGCTCGCCGCGCAAGTGCTGGCGGAGGAAGAGATGCCGCGTTCGCTGCGGGCGGCGGTCGAGGCTCGGGCCCGCCCGCGCCGGGGCAGGAGCGCGAGATTGCCTCTCGTGCGGAGGCTCGCGTTCGTGGGCGTCGGGGTCGCTCTCGCCGTGGTGGTGGCCGCCGTCTTCCTGAACGGAGGCCCAGGCGGGCCGAGCGTCGCCGATGCCGCGCGCCTCGCCACGAAACCGCCCACGGCCCCGGCGCCGGCGCCCGCAGGGAAGGCGGGGACGAAGCTCGACCTCGCTGTCGGCGGCGTCCCGTTCCCGAACCTCCGCGTATTCGCCGGCTGGAACGCCGTCGGCGCGCGGAGCGAGAGCATCGGCGGTCGTGACGCGAGCGTCGTCGTCTACCGCCGGGGCGGCAGGACGGTCGGTTACGTGATCGTGGCCGGCGACGCGCTCGATCGGCCCTCCGGGGCTCAGTCGACGGTGATCCGTGGGGTCGAGTATCAGACCCTGCGCGTGAGCGGCCGGCTCGCGGTCACCTGGCGGCGCGGCGGGCGCACCTGCATCCTGATCGGACAGGCGACGCGCCGGGAGTTGTTGAGCCTGGCGAGCTGGCCGCTCACCCCTCCCCGCTGAGAGCGCGCGCGACGCGGTCGCGGCCGCGGAACAGGCGGCTCGTCAGCGTGCCCTCCGGAACGCCGAGGGCCCGCGCGGCCTCCGGGTAGGAGAGGCCGGCGATGTCGACGGCGACGAGCGCGTCGCGGAACTCGTCCGGCAGCTCGGCGATCGCCGCGAAGACCTGGCGCGTCTCGCTCGCCTGCGCCGGGTCGTCGCTCCGACGCGCCCCGAGCGGCGTCTCCTCGAGGAGCTCCGTCTTAACCGGCCGGCGCTGCTCGGCGCGGCGCTGGCTGATCAGCGTGTTGCGCAGCGCCCGCAGCAGGTAGCCGCCATCGTCCTCGCCGCGGAGCAGCCGCGGCTTGGAGAGCACGCGCGCGTAGGTCTCCTGCACGAGGTCCTCGGCCTCCTCGCGCGAGCGCGTCCAGGCGCGTGCCGCGCGATAGAGGCGCGGCATGAGCTCGACCGCACGGTCCGGGTCCAGCCTGCGCATCCGGCAACGATCTCATCTGCTGTGTGTGCCGGGAAGGAATCGGTCCGGGGCGGCGTCGGTCTACGGGTGAAGGGCAATTCGATCCCAGTTCAGGAGGTTCACGAATGAGACGATTGCTTGTAATCGGCGCCATCGTCGTCGTTGCGGCCGGAGTGGGCGTCGCTATCGCGATCGCCGCGACGAGCGGCAGCGGCAGTGGCTCGCACAACGCCGGCGGGACTGTCTCCGTGCAGAAGATCGCGGGCGCAGGCAGCGTGCTGGTCGACTCGAACGGCCGGCCGCTGTACCGCAGCGATCAGGAGAAGAACGGGATGGTCCGCTGCACCGGGGCCTGCGTGTCGTTCTGGCGGCCGCTCACCGTCAAGGGCGCCCCGACGGCGAGCTCGCTGAAGGGCAACCTCGGCGTCGTGACGCGGCCCGACGGCGGGCGGCAGGTCACCTTCGACGGCGAGCTGCTCTACAGCTTCAAGCTGGACGGGCAGGGCCAGGTCAAGGGCGACGGCTTCAGGGACGAGTTCGGCGGCCGGAAGTTCCACTGGCACGTCGTCCGTCCGGTGGGCGCGAGCTCGTCGGGCTCGTCGAATCCGGCATCGACGCCCAGCTATCCCGGTTACTGAGTGGCGCCGGGTCTCAGGTGCAGGGCCGGGCGGCGGCGGGGGGCGCGTGGAGCGCCCTCCACGTCGCCTGCCTGGTGATGGAGAACGCGTACAGGCTGTAGCCGAGTGGGGCGCAGTCGCCGACCGCCTGCATGAAGCCGGTGATCTCCCT
>JAICZB010000060.1 GCA_025933895.1 Thermoleophilia bacterium | reverse complement strand
CATTGAAATGAGCGGACCGCGGTGCGACCATGCCGAAAAGCACTGGTCGGTGCCGGACCTTCAGCAGAAGCAGTCCGTTGCGCGTTCGCACAAGCTGATGGTGGCTCCGGAGCCCCTGAGCCCTGATCAGAAGCGAAAGGTTGTGAGGACGAACAAATGAGTGTCACCTTGGTTTTGCGGCGGCTGCAGGACCTCGTGCGGCGCGTCCAGATGGAGGACGGACAGGCTCTCGTCGAGTACGCCCTTCTGATTTCCCTCATCGCCATAGTCAGCTTCGGCGTGGTCAACGAGTTCGGCCTCGGCGTCTCGAGCCTGTATGGCAAGGTCAACGCGGTCGTCCCTTAGGCCCCCCTTGCTTGGCAACGAAGAAGGGGGCGATTTGAACGGAGGTCTGGGGCATCCCAGCCTTCCTGCGGAGGACCCGCTCCGCGCTGGGATCTATCACCTGTTGCGACGGATGGCAGCTCGTGATTGCGGGCTGCTGAAGATGCAGGGCGACAACCCTGCAAAACAGGGGGAAGGCGGCGGCCCCGCCGGCCCTCAGAAGGAGGACACAGGTGGAGAAGTTTCGTTTGCTCCCCATGCGGGCCTACCTCGCAGTTGTGGCCCTGCGGGATCGCGAAGAGGGTCAGGCGCTCGTGGAGTACGCGCTCCTGCTCGCCCTGATCGCGGTCGTTTCGATCGGCGTCCTGACGACCCTCGGCACGAAGGTCTCGGGGATCTTCAACACGATCAACGGCAAGCTCTAGTCCGCTTCACGGGATCGACCGAGGAGGCCCCCTTGTCCGCGCCCAGCAACAGCGGGAGCGGCGGGCCTCCTCAGTCGTCTCGGCAGTCCGCGGTGCGGCGACTCATCAGGTCGGAGCGCGGAACGGCGCTCGTCGAGTTCGCGCTGATCGCACCGATTTTGTTTCTTCTCGTGTTCGGAATCATCGAGTTCGGTCGAGCCTTGAATTACTACAACGACCTCACACAGCTCGCGGGCCAAGGCGCGCGGGCAGCCGTTGTCAGCCGCAACCCGGATGGGACGGCGGTGGGGGCCTGCAACGGGGCCAATCTGAGCATCCAGTGTCAGATCGCGAACACGTATCCGACCGACAATGAGCTCAAGAACGGGATCAGCGTCTGCCTCGGCACCTTGCAGGGCGACAACTCCATCGCCACGAACACGACGCCGAGTATCGGCGATCCGGTCACGGTCCGCACCCGCTTCAAGTTCCACTTCTTGACGAGCTTCTTCGGTGCGGCGATCACGTTGAGCTCGACGCAGACCGAGCGTCTCGAGGCCCCGCGGACCTGGGATGGAGGGCATGTGGACGGGCCCCAGGCGACGACTGACGGCATAAACGCGTGCGACTCATGAGGAACGTCAAGTCGAGATCCGAGTCCGGCGCCGTGATCGTCATGGTCGCCGTCTGGCTGCCCGTGCTGGCCTTGTTCGTCTCGTTCGCGGTCGACTTCGCGCACTTCTTCGACTACAGCCGCAATCTGCAGAACCGCGCGGACGCCGCAGCGATGGCGGCCGCGGTGCAGTACGGGGGCACCTGCTTCAGCACACCGACGAGCACCCAGACCGATGTGATCGGCAAGGTGGCGCAGCAGTACGCCGGCCCGCCGAACGGAACTCCCGCCGCAAATCTCCCGTTCGGCAGCACGGTCTCGGGCTACAAGAACCAACCGAACCTGACGCAGGGCACGCCACAGAACTTCCACATGCTCCTAAACTCGACGCAGAACTGGCCCGGCGGCGCGGACTGGAGCATGGGGACCACCGGCAACACGAGCAGCAGTACGGCGCTGTGCAGCTCCAGGGACGAGGACGGAAAAGTCGGCCCGATGGTGGACGTCCGCCTCACCCAGGCAAACCTCGGGCTCTTCTTCCCGCTTCTCTCGTTCACGCCGACGATCCACGCTCACGCGCGGGCCGCGCTCGAGGGTGAAGCAAGCACCGAGTCGGTTCCAATCGCCGTCGGAGACACCGGCTTCACGCCGTGCGTCTCCGTCAGGGTCATGAACGCGACGACGAATGCGCTGATCCAGACGGTAACGCTCGCGAAGGAGCCGGTCGATCCGAACAACCCGACGGCGCCGGTTCAGTGGGACAACTCGGCCACACCCCTCTCCTTCACGATGCCCGGCTCCGACAACGTCTATCTCCAGCCGTTCCTCAGCGACTGCAACGGCACCGGCCAGACGTACGACGACAGCTCGAACACGGGGTTGCTGATGATCAACAACCACCCGGCGAGCGACCCGACGGTGGGAACGGATTCCGCGCCTCAGCTCAATTCCGCCGGCGTGACGGCGAGCGGCTCGGGGGCATGCACGCCGCCGCCGACGAGTCCGCCGAACGGATCGCAGTACTTCAGTGTCGGTGGGTGCACGCTCACCGTCAACGCGGGCGTGACATTCGCGAGCGGTATTCCGCCCGGACAGCGGAGCGTCTTCCTGCTCCAACGCACGTGGGACAACGTGAACAACGTCTGGGTCACGCCCACACCGAGCCAGCAGAACAAGATGAACAGTGGGGGTCAATGCCCGGCCAACAGCTTCTGCGAAAGCACGACGATCCCCGACTCGGACGGAATCCACCAGTTCGTGATCGCCTGGTCGCAGAGCAGCGGCAGCATCAACGGGACCAGCTGCTCGGGGAACCCGACCCCCGCCGCCTGCCAGGGCAACTTCGGGATCATGGCGCAGTCGTTCGGCGCCTGCAACGGTTGCGACCAGCCTGACGACTCGGGCCCGATCGTAGCCGCCCAGATCAGCGAGGTGAGCGGCACCGGCGCCCTCCTCGGCACCAACACGAACAGCTTCGCCGGCGGGTCGACGCACAACCTCGTATTCACCCTGAAGCTGTCCGGTCTGAACACCGCCGCTCCGGGTTCGCCAGCGACCGTCCTGCGGTTCGCGACCTCGACCAACCATCAGACCGGTCTTGTGGACTGTGGACAGGGCAACTCGTTGAACGGCGACTCGGAGGTCGTCTACTACGGCTGCGGTCCTGGGAACCCCTTCTTCACCAGTCCGCCGCTGAATCCGCTCTTCGTCTATTCGCGCACGGACGGGAGCGGTTGCAGCCCCGCAATCGACGGCAACACAACCGGCTGGCCGAACGGCAACAACCAGGATTGCGTCCAGACGACCCCGGGCGAGCGCCGCGTCGGAATCATCTGCCCGCTCGTCGACCGGATGGTGGGCGCAGCTTACGGCACCAACTGTACCGGGGCCAATGCCTCCACGAACTGCCCTGCCAACAACTGGTCGACCACCACTGGCTCGGCCGGGATCCTGCCCGGAGACCCCCGCGCGGTCACGATGATCATCACGTCCACCGCCGATTTCGCGTCCGGTGTCGGCTCGCCGCAGGCGTGGCTCCCGATCCGAAAGTTCGCAACGTTCTACGTCACCGGTTGGGACCACAACATCAAGCCGTCGTGTACCGGCGTCAACGAGCCATTTCCCACCAAGGGCAAGCGGAATTCGGACAACGGTGCCGTCTGGGGCCACTGGATCAACTACGAAGACACGGCCGGAACTCCCAACGGACAAATCTGTGTCATCGGCGTCTCACCAACGAATTGCGTACCAGCATTGACGAGATAGATCGAAGGAGGAAGAACAGTGGAAAACATCATGTCGAGCAAGCTGTTCACGACCCGGCAGGGCACCGTCTTGCTCGGCGTGATCGCGGCCGTCATCGCGGCTATTGCGCTCATCGTGTACCTCGACCATTACCGCAACAGCGTCGCCAGCGCGAACGCGTCGATCAAGGTTCTCGTCGCCAACAGGCTGATTCAGAAAGGCACGTCGGGCGACGTGATCCGCACCAACGGCGGCTATTACCAGGTCCTGAGCATCCCGAAGAAGCAGGTGGATCCGGGCGCCATCCTCAGTCCGGCATCGCTCGCCGGGAAGGTGGCGTTGACCGACATCTCCAGCAGCCAGCAGCTGACGGCAGCCGACTTCGGCGTGGGCGGCGGTATTTCGGGCGTCCTGAACAAGAACGAGCGTGCCGTGGTCATCTCGCTGGGATCGCCGCAGGCGGTCGGCGGCCAGATCGGCGCGGGCAGCCACGTCGACGTCTGGGTCCTGACGAACGGCCAGGACTCAAGTGGCGTCTCGCGGCCGATTGCGAAGCTGCTGTTCCAGGACATGTACGTATTGAACGCCGGCACGACAGGCGGGAACGTCACGCTCAGAGCGGAGACGCCGACGCAGGCTGGGCAGCTCATCTACGCGTCGTCGAACGACCAGCTCTGGCTCACCCTGCGGGCGACGATCGCCAGCAAGCCGAAGCCGCCGGTGATCAGCGCCAGGAATGTGACGGGAGGCTGAGATGGCTGACGCGATTCGCATCCTCGTCGTCCTCGCCGAGCACGCCGACCGGCAGCTCGTCGAGTCCGCGCTCGAGAACGAGGTCTCGCTCGACGTCGTCGGATACGCCGAACCGGTTGAGGACTGGCGCGCATTCCTCGAGCAGCCTGCGGACGTGGTCGTCGTGGCCAGCTACGGCCACGACGACGCAGTCACGACGATGGTCGACCACGCCGTCAAGCACCGGCCCGACCGTCCGGTCGTGATCATGAGCGAGGCCTCGCCGAACGGCTTCCTGCGGCAGGCGTTCGAGATGGGCGCCGACGACGTGATCACGCTGCCACAGCCGGCGGAGCAGGTCGCGTTCACCCTGCAGAAGGTCATCGCGCGGCGGAAGGGCCTCGCCGTGCCGGGCAAGGCGAATGCACCGCTCATCGCCGTCCTCGGCCCGAAGGGCGGCACCGGCAAGACGCTCATCGCGACGAACCTCGCGGTCGCTCTCGCGCAGCGCGACGCGAACGTCGTCCTCGTCGACCTCGACCTCCAGTTCGGGGACATCGGCCTGGCCCTCGGGCTCTCGCCCGAGGCGACGATGTACGACCTGATGCGGGCCGGCACACCGTTCGATCACGAGAAGCTCGACCGGCACCTGATCAGGCACTCGTCCGGGGTCAAGGTATTGATCGCACCGACGCGGCCCGACCAGGCGAGTGCGGTCTCGATCGACTTCCTCCGCGACATCTACGCCTCGCTGCGGACGATGTGCGACGCGGTGATCGTCGACACCCCGCCCGGCTTCACCCCCGAGGTAATCGCAACGATCGACGTCTCGTCGGAGATCTGCATGGTCGGGATGCTCGACTCGCTCTCGCTCAAGAACACGAAGCTGGGCCTCGAGACGCTCGACCTCATGGGCTACGACACGGAGCGCGTCTCGCTCGTGCTCAACCGTGCCGACTCGCGGGTCGGGATCACGCCGGACGACGTCTCGACGATCGTCGGGCGCGCTCCGGATGTGGCCATCCCGAGCGACCGCGAGATCCCGCGCTCGGTCAACGAGGGAACCCCGATCGTGGCGGCCAGGCCGAGCTCCGGCGCTGCGAAGGCGTTCCGGGTCCTCGCCGACCGCTACGCGAAGACCCCGGCCCCGAAGCCGGCACCGCTGCCCAGCGGGCCGACCGGCGTCCGGGCGCTGATCGGGAGGAGACGCTAGATGGAGCTCCACGAGCGCCTCAACACAGCGAAGCCGGTCACGGGTGCGCAAGACCCATTCGCCGAGGTCAAGAGCCGCGTCCACTTCACCGTCATCGGCGACCTGGGCCCGCAGCTCTACAACGTCAACATGGACCCGGAGTCGCTCCGGGAGCGCGTCCTCGCGGACGTCCGTGACCAGCTGGCCCAGGAGACGGGCATCTCCCGCGACGACCGGCAGCGGATCGCGCTCGAGGTCACCGACGATATCCTCGGCCACGGCCCGCTCGAGCGGCTCCTCGCCGACGAGAGCGTGACCGAGATCATGGTCAACGGCCCGCACGACATCTGGATCGAGCGTGCCGGCCGTCTCTCCCCGACCGACGTCGTGTTCAACGACGAGTGGCACCTGCGCCGGATCATCAACAAGATGGTCGCCCAGGTCGGCCGCCGGATCGACGAGACGTCGCCCATGGTCGACGCGCGCCTGCCCGACGGCAGCCGCGTCAACGCCGTCATCCCGCCGCTCTCGCTCGGCGGCCCGCTGATCACGATCCGGAAGTTCAGCCGCCGGCGGCTGACGCTCGACGACATGATCAAGCTCGGCACGTTGAGCCAGGAGACGGTGGAGCTGCTCCAGCGCTGCATCCGCGCCCAGCTCAACATGCTGATCGCCGGCGGAACCGGCTCGGGCAAGACAACGCTGCTCAACGCGCTCTCGACGGCGATCCCGAACGAGGAGCGGATCGTCACCATCGAGGACGCGGCCGAGCTGCGGCTCAACCAGGAGCACGTGCTGCGGCTCGAGGCACGGCCGAAGGACCTGGCCGGCGAGAACGAGATCCCGATCCGCGCTCTCGTGCGCAACTCCCTGCGCATGCGGCCCGACCGGATCATCGTCGGCGAGGTTCGCGGTCCCGAGGCGCTCGACATGCTGCAGGCGATGAACACGGGCCACGACGGCTCGCTCTCGACGATCCACTCGAACAGCCCGCGCGATGCGCTCTCCCGCATCGAGACGATGGTGCTCATGTCCGGGTACGACCTGCCGGTGCGCGCGATCCGCGAGCAGGTCTCGTCGGCGCTCGACGGGATCATCTATCTCGAGCGGCTCGAGGACGGCTCCCGCCGCGTCACCTCGGTCACCGAGGTCCAGGGGATGGAGTCGGACGTCATCACGCTCCAGGAGCTGTTCAAGTTCCAGGTCGACGAGGTGACACGCGACGGGTCGATCGTCGGCGGTCTGCGGGCGACGGGTCTGCGCCCGACGTTCCTGCACAAGTTCGAGAAGCGGGGAATCGCGCTGCCTCTCGGCCTCTTCCAGACACCCGCGGCGGAGTTCGGCGCTGCCGCCGCGAGAGCAGTCGGCCGGTGAAGCGGATCCTGCTCATCGCTACGGCCGTCCTCGCCGCCGCGCTGCTCGCCGGCGCCGCGACAGCGTCCGCGGCCCCGGGGCTCCGTGTCGTCGAGGCCAAGGGGCCGGCGTTCCCGGTGAAGACCTACGTCCTCTCGCTGCCTAGCAGCCTGAGGTTGGGGACTCACGACGTGAGGGTGACCGAGAACGGCCAGCCGGTCGTGGACCAGGCGCTCGTCCCGGCGAGCCAGGCGTCGAGCAAGACGTTCGGCGTCGTGCTCGTGCTCGACACCAGCTACAGCATGACCGGCGAGCCGATGGCCGCCGCGATCCGCGCGCAGCAGGCCTTCGTCAACCGGCTCAGCCCGAACGAGCAGCTCGGCGCAATCACCTTCAACCGGACGATCACGCCGATCCTGCCGCTGACGACCTCGACGACGAAGATCACGAAGGCGCTCGCTCCTACCCCAGCGATCAAGACGGGAACGCACATCTTCGATGCCGTCGCGCAGGCGGAAGCGATGCTCGCGGACGCGCACATCACCTCCGGCTCGATCGTCGTCCTGTCTGACGGTGCCGACACCGGGAGCACGCACACCCTCGCCGCCGTCGCGGATGCCGCCGTCAAGGCGAACCTCAAGATCTACACCATCGGACTCGCGGACGCCTCGTACAAGGCGCACACGCTCAAGGCACTTGCCGCTGCCGGACACGGCGAGTACGCGAAGGCCAGTGCGCAGAAGCTCGCGCCGCTCTTCGACCGGCTCGGCGCCCTGCTCTCCAACCAGTACGTGCTCTCGTGGAAGTCGTCCCTGGGGCCGAACAAGCCCGTTCACGTGGCGGTGCAGGTGAGGGGCGTGCCGGGCGTGGCAGTCGCGGGCTATACCTCGCCGCCGCTGTCTGTTCCAACGGTGAAGATTCAGGGGCCGTACCACCAGTCGGTCGGAAGCCGCATCTGGAGCTCGGCGATCACGATGCTCTTGCTCGCGCTCCTCGGCGCTGCCGTCGTCGCGCTGATCGTAATCGCAGCGGTGCAGCCCCAGCAGAGCGGCCTGCCGAAGCGGATGGCCGAGTTCGTCTCGATCCGCAGCCTCCAGCGCGACAAGGGGGAGCCCGAGGTGGTCGACGCAGCCGCCTCCGAGGACAAGAACTTCTGGGCCCGGTTCGAGGAGACGCTCGAGATCGCCGAGATCAAGGCCGAGCCGGAGACGATCGTCGCCGGCACGTTCGCGGCGACCGCGCTGACGTTCCTCCTGATCTACGCCGGGACTGGATCGCCGTTGTGGGCGCTCTTCGCGCTCGCCGTGCCCTACTTCGCACGGGAATGGGTCATCCGGACGCTGGCCGCTCGCCGCAACCGTTTCGCCGAGCAGCTACCGGATGCACTGCAGGTGATCGCATCTGCGCTTCGCTCCGGGCACAGCCTTGCTGGCGCGCTCGCGGTGGTCGTCGACAGCGCATCCGAGCCGATGAAGAGCGAGTTGCAGCGGGTCGTCGCAGCGGAGCAGCTGGGCGTGCCGATCCAGGACTCCATGATGGTGGTCGCCAAGCGGATGGCGAGCAGCGACGTCGAGCAGCTCGCGCTCGTCGCCGAGCTGCAGCGCGAAGCGGGCGGCAACGCCGCCGAGGTCGTCGACCGGGTCGCGGAGACGGTCAGGGAGCGGTTCGACCTCAAGCGCCTGATCAAGACGCTGACGATGCAGGGGCGCATGTCGCGCTGGATCGTCTCGGCGCTGCCCGTGGCCATCGTTCTCATCCTCCAGATCGAGAACCCGCACTACCTGCACCCGTTGTTGCAGTCGACCGGGGGCAAGGTCGTCTTCGGCCTCGCGGCAGCGTGGGCTGTCCTGGGCTCGTACGCAATCAAGAAGATCGTCGAAATCGAAGTCTGAGGTGATGTCGTGATCGTCCTTCTGCTCCTCGGTCTCCTGCTTCTGGGAACGGCCGTCGCGCTCGTGTCGCGCGGCGTCATCGTCGCGCGGCTCCGCACGATCGACAACCTCGGACAGATCGGCCGCTACGGCTTCGCCGGCGCGGCCGAGCTGCAGCCGGTGGGCGGCCTGCGTGGCTTCATCGACTCGGCGGCGGCCGGGCTCGGCCTGCTTGTCACCGAGCACCTGAAGATCCTCGACGAGGATCGCCTGCGGCGGAACCTCATCTCCGCCGGGATGTACCAGACGACGCCGCGGACGGTGGTCGGCTACTCACTCCTGTGCGCGATCGGCCTGCCGGCGCTGTGGGTCTGGCTCGCGATCGCCGCGGGCGCGTCGGCGACTCTGACGATCCTCGCCACGATCTTCCTCGCGTTCATCGGCTGGTTCGGCCCGGGCTTCCTCGTCCAGCGGCGCGCCGAGAGCCGCCTCTACCGCATCGACCGCGCGATGCCGGAGCTGATCGACCTGCTCGTCGTCACCGTCGAGGCGGGGCTCAGCCTCAGTGCGGCGTTGCAGCTCGCCGGCGAGCGGCTCCGTGGCCCTCTCGGCGACGAGCTCCGGATCGTGCTGCAGGAGCAGCGAATGGGGCTCACTCCCGTCCAGGCGCTGGAGAACATGGAGAGCCGCTGCCCGACGCCTGCGGTCGAGTCGTTCGCCCGCGCGATGATGCAGGGGCAGGCCCTCGGCGTCTCGGTCGGCGCGATCCTGCGCAGCCTCGCGCTCGAGATGCGGAAGCGGCGGCGGGCTCACGCCGAGCAGCAGGCCCAGAAGGCGCCGATCAAGATGCTCTTCCCGCTCGTCTTCATGATCTTCCCGGCGATGCTCATTGTCATCCTCGGGCCCGCCGTGGTTTCGATCCTCCACGCCCTCAAGAGCTGATGAGCGCCGAGACGATTCCCGTGGCCGAATCAGGCGCCGAGACCGAAGGCGCCGCCGAGGCTCCCCCGAAGCCGGAGTCGCGTCCGCTCGTCGAGCTCCTGCCGAGAGACACGCCGCTGCTGCTCGTCACCGCGACGGCATTCGTCCTGTTCGTCGCGAGCTTCATCGTGTTCGGCTTTCACGGCCGCGCGTTCGTCGGTGCCGTCCTGTGCCCGGCGCTCGTCTTCCTTGCGGCGATCGACGCCAAGCACAAGCTTCTGCCCAACGCGATCATCTTTCCGGCGACTCTTGCCGTCGGATTGATCGTCGCGGCGTCCACGCCGGGGTCGTTCCTGTCGCACCTCGCAGTGGGAGCCGCGTTCGGCGGCTTCTTCCTCGCCTTCGGGCTCCTCTTCGCCGGCAGCTTCGGCATGGGCGACGCGAAGCTCTTCTTCCTGCTCGGACTCGCCCTCGGGTCGAAGACGTTCGGCGCCGCACTGATCGCCTTCGCCGGCCTGCTCGTCGCCGCGCTGTACGTACTCGCCAAGCGCGGGACGTCCGCGCGCAAGGACGCGCTCCCCTTCGGGCCGTTCCTCGCCCTCGGCGGGATCGTGGCCTTCTTCCTCAGCTAAGGAGACTCGACGATGGCAGACGTGATCGCAGAGAGAGACGTCATCCGCGAGGAGGACGCGGCCGAGCGGCTCAGCGAGCTGCTCGTGCGCTCACGGGTCGAGGTCTCCAAGGCCGTCGTCGGCCACGACGAAGCAGTCGATCTGATG
>JAICZB010000265.1 GCA_025933895.1 Thermoleophilia bacterium | reverse complement strand
GCGCTGGTTCCACGGGTTGTCGGCCGGAAAGACCGGGCAGTGCCGTGCCGCGGGCAGCCGCAGCGCCCGGGCGGACGAGCCCGTGAGCAGGACTGCGGCGAGCGCCGCGACCGCCACCGCTGCCGGAGTGAGCCGCTTCATTGCCATCTCATCGGCCGGAGCGTTCCTCATACTGAGCGCGGTGGTGACGGCACCTTTGCGGCGGGTGCTCGTCGTCGACGACGACGACGACATCCGTCTTCTGCTGGAGGAGCTCCTGCGCGGCGCCGGGTACGGCGTCGTGACGGCGATCGACGGTCGCGCCGCTCTGCGCACCTTCCACGCGGATCCGACCGATCTCATCGTCCTCGACCTCTCGATGCCGGAGCTCGACGGCTTCGAGACGCTCGAGCGCCTGCGCGACCTCAGCGACGTCCCGGTGATCCTCCTCACGGCGCGGGCCGGGGAGATCGACACGGTACGCGGCTTCCGGGCCGGCGCCGACGACTACGTCGTCAAGCCCTTCGGTCGCCAGGAGCTGCTCGCGCGCATCGAGGCGCTGCTGCGGCGCACTCCGCAGGCGACGCACTTGGAGCACTACGACGACGGAGCCCTCTCGATCGACTACGGCCGGCGGCTCGTCATGTGCCGCGGCTTGCCCGTCAGCCTCACCCCGCTCGAGTTCCGGCTGCTCGCCACGTTCGTCGAGCACGCGGGGCAGGTGCTGTCCGCCGACCAGCTCGTCGAGCACGTCTGGGGACACGCCGAGGGCGTCTCGCGCGACCAGGTGAAGCTCTACGTCTCGTACCTGCGCCGCAAGCTCGGACAGGAAACGGAAGGGTTCGAGCCGATCGAGACCGTGCGCGGCTTCGGTTACCGCTACGTCCCGCCGGCAGCCTGAGTCTGGGGCAGAGTCACCGTCACGCGAGTGCCTTCACCCTCGGTGCTGTCGAGGGAGATCGTGCCGCCGTGGCCTTCCACGATCGCGCGCGCGATGACGAGCCCGAGACCGGTACCGGGGATGGCACGGCGGGTCGCGGTCGAGGCGCGGTAGAAGCGCGAGAACAGCTGGCCGAGCTCGTCCTGCGGGATGCCGATTCCCGTGTCGGTCACCTCGACGCGCAGCGGGCCGTCGCCGTTGCGTGCCGACAGGATCACCGTGCCTCCGTCCGGCGTGTACTTGAGCGCGTTCGAGACGAGGTTGTCCAGCACCTGCCGGAGTCGTCCGGCGTCGGCTTCGAGCGGGAGGCGACCCCCGAGGTCGAGGAGGAGCTCGATCCCGTTCTCGGCCGCGGCCGGGAGGGCGTCCTCGACCGTGGCGGTTGCGAGCTCGGCGAGGTCGGTGGGCTCGGGCCGCAGCTCGAGCCGTTCCGCCTCGATCTCGGCCACCAGGAGGAGGTCCTCGACGATCCCGCGGAGACGGGCATTGCCGCGGCGGATCACGTCGACGTACCGGCGGCCGGCGGGTCCGAGCTCGTGCTCCTCGTCGGTGAGGAGCTCGAGGAATCCCGAGATCGACGTGAGCGGCGTGCGCAGCTCGTGCGAGACGGCCGCGACGAAGGCATCGCGCAGCCGCTCGAGACGCCGGTCTGCCGTCACCTCGCGCAGCGTCCAGATTCGGCCGACCACCGTGCCGTCCTTCCGGGCGACCGGCGCCGTGTAGCCGCGGAAGACGCGGCCGCTGTCGGCGAGCTCGAACTCGTCCTCGCTCGCCGCGAGATCGTGCGCCAGCTCGCGCATGCGTTCGCGATAGCGAGCCGGCTCCGTCGTTCTTTCGGCGATCCCCTCCAGCCGCTCCGCAACCGTGCCGGAAGGCGGAAGGCCGAGCTCGACGGCGAAGCGCTGCAGCGGTGCGTTGCCGAGCACGATGTTGCCGGCCGTGTCGGTGAGACAGATGCCGTCGACGGTCGAGTCGAGCAGCGCCTGTTGCAGCGCATTCGTCGACTGGAGCTCGAGCGCGTCCGACGAGATGCGGCGCGAAGAGAGGCCCGCGGCGACTCCCACTGCGACCAGCGGGGCGAGACGGAGCGCCAGCGTCAGCGGGTCGTGGGGGAGCCCGACGATCTCGGCGGCGGCGAGATAGAGACAGGTGGCGGCCACGCCGACGAGCCCGCCCGTGGCCGGGCCGAGCTCCACCGCGAGCAGCGCCACCCACGGCACGAACATGATCGTCCCGATCGTCCCCGAGCCGCCGGCCGCCAGCATTCCGGCGAAGGTCACGAGCAGCCCGACGACTCCGGCTCCGAGCACGAACGTGCGGCTCCGCGCCAGGCGGGCGAGCGTCGAGCGCAGCCGGGCCAAGAGCGCCTGGTGGTCGACGAGATAGATGTCCGCCGCGCTCATCTCAATCCCTCCTCGGCCGCGGCGTCCGTTTCCGCACCCCCTGAGAGGGCGATCCAGAAGAAGACCCCGAAGGCGGCGAACAGCGCGAGCAGGACGGGCATGTGGAAGATGCGGAGGACGAACCAGGCGTCTGGGATCCGCAGCTGCTCGGCGCCGATGACGTCGTGGTTCGTGGGGTACCAGAGGTCGGGCGCCGTCCGGTTGTCCCCCTTCAGCCGCCAGCCGGTCGCGCCGTTGCCGCCGACGATCCGATGGATGACGACATGGCCGGCGCCGACCTGGCCCTTGGGCACGCGGTAGGCGACGACCTCGCCGACGCGGTAGCTCGACCGACGCTCGACGAGGACGAGGTCACCGGTGTGGAAGCGGGGCAGCATGCTCGTGCCGCTCACGAGCACCCAGCCGGCGCGCCCGCCGAGGCCCTGCGGCAGCCCGAACCAGAGGCAGGTCACGGCGACGGCGCCGAGCGCGGCCAGCTTCGCGAGTGGAAGCACGATCCGCGGCAGCTTCGGCAGCGCGAGGCGCGGCCGGCGGAACGTGGGGCGGAGTGTCCCGGCGCTACTTCTCATAGTTGATGGAGAGCGAAGGCGGGTTGGCCGTGGACGAGATCACCGTGGTCGCGGTACCGCTGGTGTCCTGGATCTCCCAGCCCCAGAGCGTGCCGGCCTTGATCGCGGCATCGACGTCGCCCGTGACCGTGAAGCTGAAGGATTTCGCGGAGTTGACCGGCTGCGTGGCGGTCGCGGTGCTTCCGACGCTGAGACCGGCGAGGCCGTTCCACGTCAGCGTCGTCGGGCTCCAGCTCGAGGTGACCGGGAAGAGCGAGATCTTGTCGTGTCCCGCGG
>JAICZB010000119.1 GCA_025933895.1 Thermoleophilia bacterium | reverse complement strand
CTGCGCGCTCGACGTCCCTCAGCTCGATCGTCATCTGCAGGGCGAGACGCCGCGGCGGAAGAGGCCGAATCCCCAGAGCCGGCCGTCGAGGAGGTAGTAGACGGTGCGCGTGTGGGCCGTGTCCTGCGCCAGCGCCTCGTAGCCGCGGCACACGACCGTCTGGGTGCTCCCGACGAGAGCGTGCACGGCGAGCGGCGTCGAGCCGAAACCCAGCCGGTGCTGTGCGTGCCAGCCCGTCGGCCGCCAGAGCGTGTAGACGCCAGAGACGCGCCCACGCGTGAACTCGACCGCGAGCCCCTGCTTCTCGAACGGGCGGTACGTGAAGTACCACGTCCGGCGAGAGCAGCCGCGGCAGGCGCCGTAGAACGCGCCGAGCGCAGCCCGGACCGCCCGAGGCGATTCCCCGAGCCTGATGCCGCCGAGCGAGCGTCCGGGCACGAGGCGCCCCGCCTTCGGCAGTCCGGCAGCCGCCGGCGCGGCGAGGATCAGAGCGGTCACGGTCAGTGCGAGCAGGCCGCGCCTCATATGCTCGCAGTATGTCGCTCTGGGAATCCGTCGCGGAGCTCGAGCTCCGGGTCGACGGCTACAGGCTCGAGCGCCGGGAGTCGGAGACGCCGTCGGGCTGGACGCGCGTCACGACGACCGTCGCCCTCGCCGGGGCCGGGCAGGACGGCGTGGGCGAGGACGTCACCTATGACGCCGAGATGCACGACGGAGTGCCCGACGAGCTCATGCTCGCGGGGACGTGGAGCCTCGAGGACTTCTCCCACCGCCTCGACGATCTCGAGGAGCTGACCGAGGGCTACCGTCGCTGGGCGTTCGAGAGCGCCGCGCTCGACCTCGCCCTCCGGCAGCGCGAGATCGGCCTCGGTGAGGCGCTCGGGCGCGAGGAGCGCCCCGTCCGCTTCGTCGTCTCGACGCGCGCGGCGCCGGAACGCTGGCTCGCGGCCGCGCCGGAGCTCGAGTTCAAGCTCGACGCGGAGAAGGACTGGGACCGGGAGCTGCTCCGCCGGCTCCGCGAGCTCGACTGCGTCCGTGTCGTCGACCTCAAGGCGTACTACCGCGGCACGAGCGTCGACCTCGCGCCGGATCCCGAGCTCTACCGCGCGGTGGCCGATGAGCTGCCCGACGCGATCATCGAGGACGCCTGGCTCGAGGACGGCCTCCGCGAGGCGCTCGCCGGAGCCGAGGATCGCCTGAGCTTCGACGCGCCCGTCCATTCCCTGAGCGACCTCGACGGGCTGCCGCTCGAGCCGCGCTGGCTCAACATCAAGCCGTCGCGCTTCGGCACTGTGCGCGAGCTGTTCGAGACGATCGAGGCTTGTGAGGAGCGCGGCATCCGGATGTACGGCGGCGGCCAGTACGAGCTCGGCCCGGGCCGCCTCCAGATCCAGCGGCTTGCGAGCATCTTCTATCCGGACGGGCCGAACGACGTCGCGCCGGGCGATTACAACGAGGGCGAGCCGCGCGAGGGCCTGCCGCAGAGCCCGCTGCCGGCGCCCGAGGGGAGTGGCTTCTGAACCTGTTCGAGGACACAGGTCGTCTCGGTGAGGCGCTCGGCGCGCGGGAATGGGGCTGCACGGTCTACGAGTTGCCGCCGGGAGAGGCGAGCCCGTACCACTGGCACGTCGGGGAAGAGGAGTGGCTGCTGGTCCTCGAGGGGGAGCCCATGCTCCGCACGCCCGACGACGAGAATCGGCTGCGGCCCTGGGACGCTGCGCTGTTCCGGCGCGGGGAGGCGGGCGCCCACCAGCTCCGCAACGACACCGGCGAGCAGGTCCGCGTCGCGTTCTTCTCGTCGGTCTCGGACCCGGAGGTCGCCGTCTATCCCGACGACGGCAAGATCCGCGTCATCGCGGGTTCGAGTCGCGACGACATGGAGACGATCCGCGGCTGGGTCGAGGAGCAGCGATGATCGTCAATCTCCTCGACCTCGAGCCCGGGGACGAGGAAGACCGCGACGGCTTCCGCTTCCGCGGCCGGTGGGTGGGTGGGCCACTCGGCGCCGAGCTTCTCGGCTGCGGCCTCTACGACCTTCCGCCGGGCGAGCAGCTCTGGCCCTACCACTACCACCTCGGTAACGAGGAATGGGCGGTCGTCGTTGCAGGCACGCCCACGGTGCGCACGCCCTACGGCGAGCACGAGCTTCGCGCCGGCGACATCGTCCCGTTCCCCGAAGGCGAGGAGGGGGCGCACACGTTCCTGAATCGCAGCGGCGAGTCCGCGCGCGTCGCGCTGTTCTCGACGCTCAACCGCTCGACCCTGCCCGTTTATCCGGACAGCGGCAAGGTCGCCGCGAAGGGGAAGTGCTTCCGGCTCGAGGACGCCGTCGACTACTGGGACGGAGAAGGCTCGGTCTAGCGGAACGCGTTCTCGCCGGTCAGCGCCTTGCCGACCGAGAGCGTGTGCACCTCGTGCGTGCCCTCGTACGTGAGCACGGTCTCGAGGTTGTTCATGTGGCGGATCACGGGGTACTCGAGCGTGATCCCGTTGCCGCCCAGGATCGAGCGCGCCGTGCGGGCCACCTCGAGCGCGCCGCGGACGTTGCCCATCTTTCCCATCGAGACGTGCTCGGGCCGGAGTGTCCCCTTGTCCTTCATGCGGCCGAGATGGAGGGCGACGAGCGCGCCGCGGTTCACCTCGAGTGCCATCTCGGCGAGCTTCTGCTGCGTCAGCTGATAGCCGGCGATCGGCTTGCCGAAGACGATCCGCTCCTTCGCGTAGTCGAGCGCCGTCTCTAGGCACGTGCGCGCCGAGCCCACGACGCCGAAGACGATTCCGAAGCGCGCCTCGTTGAGGCACGAGAGCGGCCCGCGCAGGCTCGCGATCTCCGGGAAGCGGTTCTCCTCGGGAACGCGCACGTCGCGCAACACGAGCTCGGACGTGACCGACGCCCGCAACGAGAGCTTGCGGTGCATGAGCGGCGCCTCGAATCCGTCCATGTCCTTCTCGACGAGGAAGCCGTTGATGTCGCCGTCCTCGGTGCGGGCCCAGACGACCGCGACATCGGCGATCGTCCCGTTCGTGATCCACATCTTCGAGCCGTTGAGGATCCAGTCCGAGCCGTCGCGCTTCGCCGTCGTCCGCATCGAGCCGGGATCGGAGCCGGCGTCCGGCTCGGTCAGCCCGAAGCAGCCGATCTTCTCGCCGGCGTGCATCGGCGGCAGCCAGCGCTGCTTCTGCTCCTCGGAGCCCCACTTCCAGATCGCGTACATCGAGAGCGAGCCCTGCACCGACACGAGGCTGCGGATGCCCGCGTCGCCCGCCTCGAGCTCCTGGCAGACGAGCCCGTACATGACGGAGCTCGCCTCGGGCAGGCCGTAGCCCTCGAGGTGCATCCCGAACAGACCGAGCTTCGCGAGCTCCGGGATCAGCTCGGTCGGAAGCTCGCCGCGCTCGAACCAGTCACCCACGTACGGCTTGACCTGCTCCGTGACGAACCGGCGCACGGTGTCGCGGATCGCCCGCTCCTCGTCGGAGAGGAGGGCGTCGAGCGCGAGGAAGTCGCTCGGGTCGAGCTCGGTCTTCTTCGCGGTCGTCGCCACGGGTCAATCGTACGGATCTAGCCGGTTCGCGGTGCAGCGAGTATCTTTGACTGACTAGTCAATCAAGCATCCTGGAGGGCTTGATGGTCGCGATCGAGGAGGGAACGGCTGCAGGCGTCTCCTTCGCTCTGACCGAGGAGCAGAAGGAGCTGCGCCGGCTCGCGCGCACGTTCGCAGAGCGGGAGATCCGGCCGCACGAGGCGGAGCACGACGCCGAGATGCGCCACCCGGCGGAGTTGATCGCACAGGCACACGAGCTCGGCCTGATGAACCTCCACGTGCCGCCGGAGTACGGCGGCCTCGGCCTCTCCGCCTTCGACGGCCTGCTCGTGAGCGAGGAGCTCTACCGGGGCTGCTCGGGGATCGGAACCTCGATCACCGCGAACGGGCTCGGCGCCGGCCCCCTGCTCCTCTTCGGCTCACCGGACCAGAAGGCCCGCTGGCTGCCGCCGCTCGTCGAGCAGCCGATCCTCTGCTCGTTCGCCCTCTCCGAGCCGGGCGCGGGCTCCGACGTCGCGGCGCTGCGGTCGACCGCCGTACGCGACGGCGACGAGTACGTACTCAACGGCTCCAAGACGTTCATCACGAACGCAGGTCACGCCGAGTGGGCCGTCGTGTTCGCGAAGACGGATCCGTCCGCCGGACGCCGAGGGATGTCGGCGTTCGTCGTCGAGATGGGCGCGCCGGGCGTCACGATCGAGA
The DNA here is from genome assembly GCA_025933895.1 of Thermoleophilia bacterium. Taxonomy (GTDB): domain Bacteria; phylum Actinomycetota; class Thermoleophilia; order Gaiellales; family Gaiellaceae; genus Palsa-739. The sequence goes on along the minus strand of JAICZB010000119.1, from coordinate 3,059 downwards.
AGCACCTCGAGAAGATGGGCCAGCGGGCCACGGATACGTCCGCGTTCGCGCTGCACGATGTTCGAGTTCCCGCGGAAAACCGCCTGGGCGAGGAAGGCGACGGCTTCAAGATCGCGATGGCGACGCTCGACTTCACGCGGCCGGGGACGGCGATCGGCGCTGTCGGCGTGGCGCAGGCGGCGTACGAGCACGCGGTCGAGTACGCGAAGGAACGCGTGACCTTCGAGCTCCCGATCGCGATGCACCAGGGCGTCAACTTCATGGTCGCGGACATGGCGACCGAGATCCAGGCCTCGCGACTCCTCTGCTGGCAGGCGGCCTGGATGCTGGACAACGGCCTCGGCCGCGAGGCGACGCTCTATTCCTCCTTCGCCAAGCGGTTCGCGGCCGACACCGCGATGAAGGTCGCGACCGACGCGGTGCAGGTGCTCGGCGGCTACGGCTACATCAAGGAGTACCCGGTCGAGAAGCTCATGCGCGACGCGAAGCTGTTCCAGATCTACGAGGGGACGTCGCAGATCCAGCGGCTCGTGATCGCGCGCGAGATCTTCACACCGAAGAGCTAGCGCCCTCGGCGGCTTCGATCGCCTCTGCGAGCCACTCGGGGACGCGCGTCGGCCGCAGCGTCACCGAGTCGACGCACGCGTGCTCGGTGTGGCCGTCCGCGACGATCTCCTCGCCGCGCGCGATGGCGTACTCGTACCGGAAGCGGGCGCCGCGCAGGCTCACGCACCGCGTGTTGACGACGAGCTCGTCGTCGAAGCGCACGGGCACGCGATAGCGGCAGAGCGACTCGAGGACGATCGCCTCGATCCCGCGGTCCCGGAGCGCCTGGTAGCCGCCGGCGAAGGTGCGCAGGTACTCGACGCGCGCGACCTCGAACCAGACGAGATAGGCGGCGTTGTGCGCGATCCCCTGCGCGTCGGTATCGGCGAAGCGCACGCGCACCGGCGTCGAGAACGAGTAGCCGTCCACGGGGCGCGAGCCTATCCCAGGCTTGACGCACATAGCAGAAGTGCTATATAGACGTATAGCAAGAATGCTATGACCGGCTCCCAAGGAGGAGAGCACATGGAATCCACGGTCGAGCAACGCCTCACCTACCTCGAGGCCCGGGTGAAGACCCTCGAAGGCTTGCTGGGACAGACCGCCGCGCCCGTCCCGGTGCCGGCACCGAAGCAGGCTCCCTGGCCCGCCGCTCCGGCCGCTCCGGCCCGCGTTGTGCCGCCGAAGGCGCAGTTCGACCTCGAGGAGCTGTTGGGCGGACGTGTTCTCGGCTGGGTCGGCGGCATCGCCGTCTCGGTCGCAGCCGTCTTCTTCGTCGTCATGGCCGTGCGGAACGGCTGGATCGGCGTGAGCGCGCGCATGGAGCTCGCGTTCGCCGCCTCCGCTGCGCTCGTCGCGCTCGGCGTCTGGCTCTACGAGCGCCGCGTCAAGGCGCAGGCGGCGCTGGCGACGGTCGCCGCCGGCCTCGCCGCGCTCTACGCGAGCGACGCCGCGACCACGCTCCGCTACGACCTCGTGTCGCCGTCCGTCGGTCTCGTGATCGCCGGGATCATCGGGGCTCTTGCGCTGGGCACGGCCGTGCGCTGGAGCTCGCAGGAGATCGCCGGCATCGGAATCGTCGGCTCGCTGCTGGCGCCTTTGTTCGTGGACGTGGAGCCTCACACAAGCGCGCTCGTGTTCATGACGATCGCGCTCCTCGCGGCGATCGGCGTCGTCCTCCACCAACGGTGGACGTGGCTCGCGGCGGTCGCGTACGTCGTCAGCGTCCCGCAGGCTGCCGCCTGGCTCTACGACGAGCACGGCTACCACCTCGGCCTGACGATCGCCGTGGCGGCGGCGTTCTGGCTGCTCTACGTCGTCGCCGCCCTCGGCCACGAGCTCCGGGCGCCGACGGACGAGCTGCGCCTCTCGTCGGCGTCGCTCCTGTTCACGAACGCGACGATCGCCGCGGCGGGCGTCTGGTGGCTGATCGACGACGCCGGGCACCGGAGCGGGGCGAACGCCTGGCTCTTCGGGCTCGCCGGCGCGCACGTCGTGCTCGGCGGGCTGGTGCACCGGTCGCGCGCGAGTCGCGAGATCGCGCTGCTCCTCTACGCAGTCGGGATCGCGCTGGTGGGCATCGCCTTCGCTGTCGCGCTCGACGGCCCCGCGCTCGTAGGGGCCTGGTCGGCCGAGGCGGTCGCGCTCGCCTGGGCCGGACGGCGCTCCGCCAAGCCGGGCCGCGGTCTCGCCCCCGCGCTCGTGTTCGCCGGCCTCGCGCTTGTGCACGTGCTCGTGTTCGAGGCGCGGCCGACCGCGCTCGCGTGGGGCTTCGGCTCGATTCCCACGTCGGTCGGAGCGATAGGTCTCGTCCTGCTGGCGCTCGCCGGGATCGTGGTCAGCTACCGGGAGGAGGTCGGCGACAAGCTCGCATGGGTCAGTGCCGCGCTCGCCGTCTACCTGGCAAGCGGCCTCGTGGTCGACCTCGCCGGGGCACAGTTGCACCACTCGACGCAGACGTCGCAGCTCGCCCTCTCGGGCTTCTGGGGTGCGCTCGGCTTCGCCGCGATCGTCGCCGGGCTGCTGCGGCGCACGCGCGCGCTTCGTCTCGGCGGCCTCGGCGTCCTGACGCTCGCGGTGGGAAAGGTCTTCCTCGTCGACCTCCCGAACCTCGAGTCGATCTGGCGCGTGGCCTCCTTCCTCGCCGTCGGCCTGCTGCTCCTCGCCGGCGCGTTTGCCTACCAGAGGGTTCGCGTACCGTCGCTGCATGAGCGTCACGAGGCTGGCTGAGCTGATCGAACGCCGGCGCCCGTGTGTCGTGCTCACGGGCGCCGGCATCAGCACCGAGTCGGGGATCCCGGACTTCCGCTCGGCGGAAGGCATCTGGGCCAGGTACGACCCGGGGGAGGTCGCGCACATCGACGCGTTCCGCCGCGATCCCGTGCGGGTCTGGGAGTTCTACGCGCTCCGGCTCGATGCACTCGCGCAGGCGGAGCCGAACGACGGTCACCGCGCTCTCGCCGAGCTCGAGAAGCCCGGCTGGGTCCGAGCCGTCGTGACGCAGAACGTCGACG
>JAICZB010000223.1 GCA_025933895.1 Thermoleophilia bacterium | reverse complement strand
GATGGCCGCGACGCTTCTGCACACGCCGCTGCACGATCGGCACGTCGAGCTCGGAGCGCGGATGGTGCCGTTCGCCGGCTGGGAGATGCCCGTGCAGTACGAGGGCGTCATCGCTGAGCACTGCGCCGTCCGGGCCGATGCCGGCGTCTTCGACGTGTCGCACATGGGCGAGCTCGAGGTCGAGGGGCCGCACGCCCACGATCTCCTCCAGAGCACGCTCTCGAACGACCTCGACCGACTCTCGCCCGGCGAGGCGCAATACACGCTGCTCACGAACGAGCACGGCGGGATCATCGACGACCTGATCGCATACCGGACGGCCGAGCACTCGTACCTGCTCGTCGTCAACGCCTCGAATCGGGCGAACGCCTTCACGTGGCTGAAGGAGCGGGAGATTCCCGGCTCGGACGTCCGCGACGTCTCCGACGACTGCGCGCTGCTCGCGGTGCAGGGACCGAGGGCCATCGAGCGGCTCGGGCTGCCCGAAGCTCGGCCGTTCACGTTCGCCGAGGCTTCGGTCGACGGCGTCGAGGTGATGGTGAACCGCACCGGCTACACCGGCGAGGACGGCTGCGAGCTGCTGTGCATGAGCGAAGACGCCGTGCGGCTCTGGGATGCGGTGCTCGAGCGCGGCGTCGTCCCCTGCGGCCTGGGCGCGCGCGACACACTCCGGCTCGAGGTCTGCTATCCGCTGCACGGCAACGACATCGGGCCGGAGACCGACGCCGTCTCGGCCGGGCTCGGGTGGGCCTGCGCGCTCGACAAGGAATTCGCGGGTGTCGATGCCCTCCGGCGTGTGAAGGCGGACGGGCCGGAGCGACGGCTCGTCGCGTTCGTCTTGGAGGAGAAGGCGGTCCCTCGGCCCGGGATGCCGATCGAAGGCGGCGGCGAGGTGACGTCCGGCTCGCACTCGCCGATGCTCGGGGTCGGCATCGGGATGGGATACGTGCGGGCCGCGGAGGCAAAGGCCGGGACGGAGCTGACGATCGACGTTCGCGGCCGCCCCCGGGGGGCACGCGTCGTCAAGAAGCCCATCTACAAGAGGGAGGAGTGAGTGGCAGCCGCCGAGAGCTACCCCGACGACCTGAAGTATCACGAGGAGCACGACTGGGCACGCGTCGAAGGAGAAGAGGCCTTCCTCGGGATCACCTGGTTCGCCGCCGACGCGCTCGGCGAGCTCGTCCACTTCGAGCCGCCGGAGGTGGGCTCGAGCGTGACGAAGGACCAGTCGTACGGCGAGGTGGAGTCGGTGAAGGCCGTCTCCGACGTGATCGCGCCGCTCTCGGGCGAGGTGCTCGAGGTGAATCAGCAGGTGGTCGACGCGCCCGAGACCGTGAACGAGGACCCATACGGCAACGGCTGGCTGATCCGTATCCGCCTCCGGGAGACCGGCGAGGCCGACGCGCTGCTCGACGCCGACGCCTACCGGCAGCTGCTCGCAGATCAGTGAGCGTAGGTTTGACGGAGCTCACCAGAGAGCGAAGGTGCCGGCCTTGCCGGCGCCGAGAGCGGAAATGACGCAGCATCCGTTCCTCGCGCTCACGAACTCCGACCGGGAGCAGATGCTCGCGACGATCGGCGTCGAGACGGTCGACGAGCTCTTCCGCCACCTGCCGGAGGAGGTCCGCCTGGGACGCGCGCTCGAGCTCGAACCCGCGCTCTCGGAACAGGAGGTCTTCGCGCACGTAGCCGAGCTCGCCGAGCGCAATGCCGACGCGAGCCGGGAGCTGTCCTTTCTCGGCGCCGGCATGTACGACCACTACGTGCCGGCGGTCGTGGACGCGATCCTGCAGCGCGGCGAGCTCCTGACTGCGTACACGCCGTACCAGCCGGAGATGAGCCAAGGCGTGCTCCAGGCGATCTTCGAGTACCAGACGGCCGTCTGCGAGCTCACGGGCATGGACGTCTCGAACGCGTCCGGGTATGACGGCACGAGCGTCGCCGCGGATGCCTGCTACGTCGCGAAGCACGCGACCGGCCGCGAAAGGATCGTCGTCACGGAGGCGACGAATCCGCAGGTGCGGCAGGTGGTGAAGACGTACGCGGCCGGGTTCGGGCTCGAGGTCGTCGAGGTGCCGCACCGAGACGGGGGAACGGACCCCGGCGAGCTGGAGCGCGCGGCCGTGGACGCCGCCGGCGTCGTCTTCCAGCAGCCGAACTTCTTCGGCTGTCTCGAGCCCGCGCCGGATCTCGTCGCTGCGGCAACCGAAGCCGGCGCGCTGCCGATCGCGCACGTCGACCTCCTCTCGCTCGGCGTGCTCGAGGCGCCGGGGCGCTATGGCGCCGCGCTCGCGCTCGGCGAGGGACAGGCGGCCGGGAACTTCCCGTCCTTCGGCGGGCCGCACTACGGCTTCCTGGCGGCGCGGAAGGAATTCATCCGTCGCATGCCGGGCCGGATCGTCGGCGAGACGTTAGACACCGCGGGCGAGCGCGGCTATGTCCTCACCCTGCAGACCCGGGAGCAGCACATCCGGCGGGAGAAGGCCACCTCGAACATCACCACGAATCAGACGCTGCTCGCGCTCGGCGGGCTCGTCTATCTCTCGTGGCTCGGGCCGCAGGGACTACGGGAGTTGGGGGAGACCTGCCTGTCGCTCGCCGCATATGCGAAACAGCGCCTCGAGGAGCGAGCGGGACTCGAGCCTGTGTTCGCACGGCAGACAACGTTCAAGGAGTTTGCGGTCCGTGTCGGACGGAACGCGCGCGAGGTCGTGGCGGCCGCCAGGGAGCGCGGCGTCCATCCCGGCTACGCGCTCGGCCGCGACTACGAGGGAATGGACGACGTCCTGCTCGTGGCGGTCACCGAGCGCCGGACGCCGGACGAGATCGACCGGCTGGCCGACGTGCTCGCCGAGGTCGCCGGATGAAGCTCATCTACGAGAAGTCGAAACCAGGCCGCCGCGCGTCCGCGCTGCCGCGCCACGAGAACCTGCCGCCGCCTCCGGAGCTTCCGGACGAGCTTCGTCGCAGCGAGCCTCCGCGCCTCCCGGAGGTGCCGGAGTTCGAGCTCGTCCGTCACTTCACCGAGCTCTCGACGCGCAACTTCGGAGTCGACACGGGCTTCTATCCGCTCGGCTCCTGCACGATGAAGTACAACCCGCGGATCAACGAGCGTCTCGCCGCGCTCCCCGGCTTCGCCCGCCTCCACCCCCTGCAGGAGGAGGACGGGGCCCAGGGCGCGCTCGAGTTGATGTGGCGGCTGCAGGAGATCCTCGGGGAGGTGACCGGCCTCGACGCCGTGTCGCTCCAGCCGGCCGCCGGCTCGCAAGGCGAGCTGACCGGGCTCCTGCTCGTCCGCGCGTACTTCGCCGCGCGCGGAGAGGCGGAGCAGCGCCGCAAGGTCGTCATCCCCGACACCGCTCACGGCACGAATCCGGCCTCGGTGACGATGGCCGGCTACGAGCTGACGCCGGTGCGCACCGACCCGCGCGGGAACATCGACGTCGACGACCTGCGTAGCAAGGTCGACGAGCACACGGCGGCGCTGATGCTGACGAACCCGTCCACGCTCGGCCTCTTCGACGAGAACATCGAGGAGATCGAGCGCATCTTCCACGAGGCCGGCGCGCTCATGTACTACGACGGCGCGAACCTCAACGCCGTGTGTGGGATCTCCAGGCCCGGCGACATGGGCTTCGACATCGTCCACATCAACCTGCACAAGACGTTCTCGCAGCCACACGGCGGCGGCGGCCCGGGCGGCGGGCCGGTCGCGGTGCGCGACATCCTCGAGCCGTTCCTGCCGGTGCCGGCGGTCGTGCGGAGAGAGGAAGGCGGCTTCGGCCTCGACTACGACCGCCCGCAGACGATCGGCAAGGTACGCGGCTTCACCGGGCCGTTCGGCGTCTTCGTCCGGTCGTATGCGTACCTCCGGATGTGGGGGCCGCGGCTACGCGAGATGTCGGAGGCGGCAGTACTCAACGCGAACTACGTCCTGGCCCGGCTGAAGGAGGCGTACGACCTCCCGTTCGACCGCCTCTGCATGCACGAGTTCGTGCTTTCGGCGAGGACTCTGAAGAAGCAGCACGGCTGCACGGCGCTCGACGTCGCGAAGCGGCTCATGGACTACGGCTTCCATCCGCCGACGATCTACTTCCCGCTCATCGTCCCCGAGGCCTTGATGGTGGAGCCGACGGAGACCGAGGCGAAGGAGACCCTCGACGCCTTCTGCGAAGCGATGCTCGCGATCGCGCGGGAGGCGGCCGACGAGCCGGAGCTG
>JAICZB010000316.1 GCA_025933895.1 Thermoleophilia bacterium | reverse complement strand
GCTCGCTCAGGCTCCGATCGCCTCGGCGATTGCCGCCGCGAGCAGACGCTGCCCCGCCGGCGACGGGTGGATGTTGCAGGTCCCGTCGGGCAGCTTGATCAGCAGTCCGGCGGCACACGGATCTCCGACGAACGCAGCTGACGGCCTCGCGAACGCGTCGAAGCCGTCGGCGACGATCCCGCCGTTCAGGCTCGTTGCGCTCTCCAGCACGCTGTCGAGGAACCCCGCGGTCTGCAGCTGCGCGGGATCCGTGTAGCTCAGCGAGTAGTACGTCAGCACGACGATCGGCCCCTGGTAGCCGGTGCCGCGGATTTCCTCGAACATCGTCGTGAGGTTCGTGGAGATCCCGGTCGCGACGCCGAGCAGCTCGAGAGGCGACCTGCACCCGTCCTGCGTCGTCTCTGCGCAGAGAAAGAGGTCGTTCGCGCCGACGCCGATCGTGACCAGACGCGTGTGCTTGTGCGCTGCAAGGTAGTGCAGCGCGTACTCCATCTGCGTGCCCTGGTACTCGGCGTGCAGCGGGAAGAGCGTCCGGTAGCCGGTGGGCGAGCCGGGCAGGTTCTCGCAGCCGTTGCTCGGCGCTCCGGCGACGAGCATGCTCGTCGAGGTCTCGCCGGGACACGACGCGTTCGTGACGCGCTCGTTCAGCTGCTGGGCCAGGAACTCCGGATAGCCGAGGAACGAGTGCGCATCGTGGTAGTTCGGCGCGGGCACGGCCTCGGCGGGTACGAACCCGAACGCGACCGAGTCACCGAGCGCGAGGTAGGTGCCGTTCGCGTCGGTGCCGGTCACAGGGTCGGCCGAGATCGGAGCGGCGCCGACGGCGGCGACGACTGCAAAGAGGAACACGGCGGCGGTCAGAGCGAGCAACCGCCGAACCGCTGAGGGTGTGGCGCGCATTTCTCTCCCCCTTCTCGAGCGGGCCGCCGGCCGGCTCGGCACGGCGGGAATCGCATGGGCGCCGAAATCCAACACGGCCTTGAACCGCCAGTCAACCGATCCGGCCGGGAGGGCGGGACCCTCTCCGGCTAGGCTCGGCGCCGTGCCCGATCGGGTCCTCGTCTACGGCGTCACGGGCTCGGGGAAGACGTCCCTCGCGGCGCGCATCTCCGCGGCGACCGGCATCCCGTGGCATGCCGTCGACGACCTGACCTGGGAGCCCGGCTGGGTCGAGGTGCCGGGCGGCGAGCAGCAGCGGCGGATCGCCGAGATCTGTGCGGAGGAGCGCTGGGTGCTCGACGCGGCGTACGGAAAGTGGCTTCACATTCCGCTCGCGCGGGTGGAGCTGATCGTCGGGCTCGACTACCCGCGCTGGTTGTCGCTCTCCAGGCTGGTGCGCCGCAGTGTTGCCAGGGGGATCGACGGCCGTCCGATGTGCAACGGCAACCGCGAGTCGTTCCGGCACCTTTGCTCGCGCAACTCGATCGTCGGCTGGCACTTCAAGTCTTTCCGTCGCAAGCGCAGCCGGATGCGGGCGTGGGAGGCCGACCCCGACGCGCCCGCGGTCGTGCGCTTCACCCGGC
>JAICZB010000136.1 GCA_025933895.1 Thermoleophilia bacterium | reverse complement strand
GCCGAGAACTTCCAGGACGCGTGGTTCTGCGGCTACGTCCCGCAGCTCGCTACGTGCGTCTGGGTCGGCTACCCGAAGGGCGAGATCTCGCTCTACAACGTCGAGGGCGTCGGCTCGGTAGCCGGCGGCACGCTGCCCGCCACGATCTGGCGCGACTACATGAGCGCGGCCGTCGCGAACCTGCCGGTCGAGAGCTTCCCGGCGGCGGACACCAATGTCGGCTCGGCGTGGAGCGGCACCGGCACCTACAGCACCTCCGGCTACTCGCCGACGGGGTGAGAATCTCCGCGGCGCGGGCAAGAGCGCGCCGTGGCCCCCTATCCGCTCAACCACGTCGACGACCTCGTCGGCGACACGCTCGAACGGATCATCCGTGCCAAGCACGCCCGCCGGCTGAGGCGTCGCGGCAGCGCCGGTGCAATCGACCCCGCGCCGGACGGCGGCTGGGCGAGCACCGCGTCGTTCGCCCCGCGTGACGGCTGCCGTGTCGAGCCGTTCGTCGACGGCAGCGAGGCGCTGCCGCGGATCGCGGACGCGATTCGCTCCGCGCGCTCGCACGTCCATCTCGCGGGCTGGCACTTCGATCCCACGTTCCGGCTGGAGGAGGGAGGGCCGACCCTCCGCGAGCTGCTCGCCGAGGCGGCCGAGCGAGTCGGGGTGCGCGTCCTCGCGTGGGCGGGAGCGCCGCTGCCCCTCTTCCATCCGGATCGCGGCGAGGTGCGGCAGGCGTGCGAGAAGCTCGCGGGCGGTACGCGGATCTCGATGGCGCTCGACTCGCGCGAGCGGCCCTTTCACTGCCACCACGAGAAGCTCGTGGTCGTGGACGACGAGACGGCGTTCGTCGGCGGGATCGACCTGACGGCCCTGGCCGGTGACCGGCTCGACTCGAGCGAGCATCCGCCCCGCGACGGTCTCGGCTGGCACGACACGGCCCTCCGGCTCGACGGGCCCGTCGTCGACGACGTCGCGGAGCACTTCCGGTTGCGCTGGCATGCCGTTGCCGGGGACGGGCTGCCACAAGCGAGCCAGTCGCGGAGCGCAGCGGCTCCGGGCGGCCTCGAGGCGCAGTTCGTCCGGACGGTGCCCGAGCGCCTCTACGAGCCCTGCCGCGACGGCGAGTGGTCGATCCTCGAGAGTTATCTGCGTGCGCTGGGCGCGGCCGAGCGGCTCGTCTATCTCGAGAGCCAGTTCCTCTGGTCGCCGGAGCTCACGTTCGTGCTCGCCGAGAAGCTGCGCCGGCCGCCGCACGACGACTTCCGCGTGATCGCGCTCCTCCCGGCGCATCCGAACAACGGCGCCGACGACAGCCGCGGCCAGGTCGGGCTCCTGATCGACGCAGACAAGAAGTCGGGCGACGACACGACGCGCTTCCTCGCCTGCACGCTCTATCAACCCGGCCCCGGCGGGAACCCCGTGTACGTCCATTCGAAGGCCGCAATGATCGACGACACCTGGCTGACGATCGGCTCGGCGAACCTGAACGCGCACTCGCTGTTCAACGACACCGAGGCGAACATCGTCGTCCGTGACCCGGAGCTCGCGCGGGAGGTGCGTCTGCGGTTGTGGGAGGAGCACCTCGAGCGCCCGCGCGAGGAGATCGACGGCGACCCGGCACGCGTCTTCGACGCACTGTGGAAGCCGCTCGCCGACGAGCGCCTGGAACGGCGGAGGCGCGACGGCTGGGCCGACGGGAAGCTGACGCTGCTGCCGCACGTCTCCCGGCGCACCGAAGCGTTCTGGGGCCCGCTCAACGGGCTGTTCGTGGACGGCTAGTCGTCGGTTGCGCCGAGCGCCGCCTCGAGCGCGGCGAGATCGGCGCGCCAGACCTCCTCCGGCGTCGACGGCAGGACGTCGTCCCAGACGGCGGCGAAGGAGCCGATCAGCTGCGGTAGTCGCGCCGGCCGCGCCAGGAACCACCAGTGGAGGTGTTCGCCGCCGTCGCCCCAGCGGCAGACGTGCACGCGGCCCAGCTCGCCGAGGGACCGGATCGCCCGCTCGATTCGCGCGAGCAGCAGGCCGAGCTCCGAAGCGAGCTCGTCGGGGAGGTCACCCGGCTCACCGAAGTGCTCGCGTGTCTCGAGGATGACCACGAGAGGCAGGCCGGACGGCTTGTCGAAGGCGAACAGGCGCCAGCGCTCGTTCGTCCAGAGGTACTCGTCGTCGGACGCGGCGCAGCGCCGGCAGTCGACGCCGCCCGCGCCGCCCCGCGGCTGCTCGCGCTCGACCGGCGGTGCGAGCGGCCGGACGCAGAGCGCGCCCTCGAACGGCCAGGTTTCCCACTCCTCGACCGGCGGCATGCGCAGCTGGTCATGGACCCGCTCCCACAGCTCTTCCGGCGTCTCCGGCATCCGAGCTAGAAGCCGGGTTTGCAGGGAGATTCGCCGAGCTTGGTCTGAACTGCCGGCTCGAGCGCCTCGAGGGCGTCGAAGCAATCCCGGCAGAGACCGGTTGCGCCCTTTGCCTTGCGGATGAGGTAGGCGCGGTCGTCGACCGGCAGCACGCCGATCGAGAGCAGGAACTTGTTCAGCAGCAACTCGAGCTTCAGCGGCCCGTGCTCGTGCACCGTCTTCAGCGGCTGCTCGAGCCGGTGCATCTTCACGATCATCCGATTCGCGCGGCGGATCACGCCGCGCTGCTTCGCCGAGAGGGTGCACTTCGGCGGCCCGGCAGCGGAGGCCCGCGTCTTCACACGAGGCTGCGATCCTCCGCCGCAGCCTGCCGCCGCCGTTGCGAGGACGGCGGCGAGCGCTCCAACCGCCAGGACGCGTCTCAGATCTGCCAGGCCCCCTCGCGGATCAGCGGGATGCGCCGGCCGCGCGCATTGACGCCCGTCGCTTCGAGCTCCGGGCTCCCGATCATCACGTCGAGGTGGATCGTCGAGCGGTTCACTCCGCGGGCAGGGGTTTCCGAACGCGTGCCGCCGAAACCGCTGCCGAATGCGATGTGGGCGGCTGCGTTCTCGTCGAGCAGCGTGTTGTAGTAGATCCGTCCCATCTGGCCGATGCGCGACGAGGCGTCGACGAGGGCGACCTCGCCGAGCCGCCGTCCCATCCGATCGGTGTCGATGAAGGAAGCGACGAAGTCGCGGTCGTCGTCCGAATCGGCTTCGAGCCGGACGAGCCTCCCGTTGGAGAACTCGCCGCGGAGCCCCTGGATCAGCCGGCCGCGGAACGAGAGAGGGAACGTGCACTGGAAGGTTCCGTTTGTCTGCCGCGGGTCGGGGCTCGTGAAGACCTCCTCGGTCGGCATGTTCGGCGCGAGCTTCCGGCCGTCCACGAGCGTCTCCGGGCCGCCCTGCCAGCGCGTGTCGTCGACGAAGCCGACGTCGAGCTCGGTGCCCGGCCCGCGCAGCTCGAGCCGGGTGAGGGCCAGCTTCGTCAGCCGCTCCGACCGGCGACTGAGCGTGCGCAGGTGCTCGCGCCAGCCGCTCGTTCCCTTTCCGTCCCCGTCGGCGAGGCGGGAGAACCGGAGGAGGTCCTCGGCGAGTCGCCGTTTCGCCGCGAGGGGCTTGAGCTTCGGATAGACCTGCCCGGCCCAGTGGTCGGTCGGCCAGCCGGCGATCACCCAGCGCGCTCGCATGTTGAGCTGCGCGCGGCGGAGGTGCGTCGTCTGCTTGGCGCGACGGGAGTAGTCGGTCGTGATCCGCTCCGGCGGGACGTCGTCGAGATAGCCGGCCTCTCCCTCGCCGGCGATCTGCGCGAGAGCTCCGCGCGGGCCTGCGACCTCGCGGAGCCGTCGGCGCGACCACGGTGAGACCGCGCCGATCGCGTCGTCGCTCCCGTGAAGCAGCCGCGCCCGCATGACGAGCGGATCGGCGGTGACGACGTCGACGAAACGCGCGCCCGCGCGGTAGGCAGACTCGGCGACGGCCACGAGCAGCTCCCGGTGCTCGGGCTCGCCCTGGACGACCAGCGTGTCGCCTTTCTCGATGCCGAGGCACGCGCGCACGATCGCGTCCGCATAGCGTGCGAGCGACTCGGGCGGCAGCAGTGTTTCGCGCGCGGTCAACGAGCCGCTTCGAGCGCCTCCGCGACCGTGTCGTGGACGAGGAAGTGGCGGTCGAGCCCCGAGACCTCGAGCGCGCGCCGGGTCTCTAGGCCGGGGGCCGCAAGCCGGAACCCACTACGCTCGGCCATCCTCGAGCGCGCCTCGATCAGCACGCCGAGGGCGGTGGAGTCGATGAACCGCACCTGCTCCAGGTCGATGACGAGCGTCTCGGGCTCGCCGGCGCACGCGTCGAGGAGCGCGCTGCGCACCTCCTCGGCGTTGTAGAGGTCGAGCTCGCCCGCGAGCGACACGACGACCGCGCCGTTGCGGCGGTCCACTCCGGTCACGGCCGATTCGCGTCCTCCCGCTGCTCCGGGGCCCGGTGCTCCGGCGTCGGTCAAGCTCTTCTCCTCCCCTCGGGTGCGCCCGCGGCGCCCTCCGACTGCGCGGCCATTCAAGCAAGAATGGTCGCGTGGAGCCTGCCGACATCGCAGCCCGCGCCGCCGGCGAGAACTTCCCGGTCGGCTCGGTTCTCTTCCCGCGACACCTGCGCCCGCACATCCGTGCCCTGTATTGCTACGCGCGGCTCGTCGACGAGCTCGGCGACGCGTACGAGGGGGACCGGCTCGCGGCGCTCGACGAGCTCGAGCGGGAGGTGGACGCGGCGTACGCGGGGGAGGCCGCCTGGCCGGTGCTGCGGAACGTCCAGCCGACCATCCGCGAGTTCGACCTGCCGCGCGAGCCGTTCCTGCGGTTGATCGAGGCGAACCGCATGGACCAGCGTGTGAGCAGGTACGACTCGTGGGCCGACCTGAAGCACTACTGCGTCCACTCCGCCGACCCCTGCGGGAGGCTCGTGCTCGGCGTCCTACGCAGGCTGGACGAGCCCGAGCTCGTCGAGGCGAGCGACTCCGTCTGCACCGGTCTCCAGCTCGTGAACTTCCTCCAGGACGTGCCCCGCGACCTCGAGCTCGGCCGCATCTACCTGCCGGCGGAGGATCGGCGTACCTTCGGCGAGCCTTCGCTCGACCGGCCGTCGGAGGATCTGCGCGGGCTGCTCCGATTCGAGGCTCAGCGCGCAGAGGAGCTGCTGGCCGCGGGAGAGACGCTGCGCGTGCGGATCGGAGGACGGCTCGGCCGGGCGGTCGCGCTCTTCGCCCGCGGCGGTCTCGCCGCGCTCGACGCGTTGGAGCAGGCCGGCTGGGACATCTTCAGCGGTCGTCCCCGGCCGTCGCGCGCGCGCCTCGCGCGCGAGGCTGCGCTCGTGCTCGTGCGATGAGCGTCCAGGAGGCGTACGCCGAGGTCGGCCGCATCACGCGGCGCGAGGCGAAGAACTTCGCGTACGGGATCATGGTCCTGCCGCGGGCGAAGCGGCAGGCGATCGCCGCGATCTATGCGTTCGCGCGCAGGGTGGACGACGTCGCCGACGGCGAGCTGCCGCCGGAGGAGAAGCGCGTCCGGCTCGAGGAGCTTCGCGCCGCGCTCGACGGCGATTCTGCGGACGGCGATCCTGCGGACCCGGTCTTCGTCGCTCTCCGCGACGCGCGCGAGCGCTTCGGCATCCCAAGGGAGCCGCTCGCGGCGCTCGTCGACGGCGGGCTGCAGGACCTCGCGCAGTCCACGTACGCCGACTTCGCGGAGCTGCGCGGCTACTGCGAGAAGGTCGCGGGCGCGGTCGGGCTCGCCTGCGTGCCGGTCTACGGCTCCGGCGACACCGCCCATGCGATGACGCTCGGCATCGCCCTTCAGCTGATCAACATCATCCGCGACGTCGCCGAGGACGAGCAGCTCGGCCGCGTCTACCTCCCGCAGGACGAGCTCGCCGCGTTCGGCGTGGAGGACCTCGCTCCGTCGCCGGAATTTCGGGAGCTGATGGTCTTCCAGGCCGCGCGGGCGCGGGCGCACCTCGCCGAGGGCTTGCGCCTGCTCGATTCGCTCGACCGCCGCAGCGCCCTCTGCGTGGGCACCTTCGCGGGCCTCTACCGCGAGACCCTCGACCGGATCGAGGCGTCCGGCTTCGACGTTTTCGGCGAGAAGACTCGGCTCTCCACGTCACGCAAGCTCGCCGTCGTGGCGAAGGAGCTCCTGCCGTGAAGGTCGCCGTGGTGGGCGGCGGCCTCGCCGGCCTCGCCGCCGCGCTCGACCTCGTCGGCGCCGGTCACGAGGTGACGGTGCTCGAGGCGCGACCGACCCTCGGGGGCGCCGTCCAGACGCTGCCCGAGCGCGAGGGCGATCCGGAGTCGCCGCCCGACAACGGGCAGCACATCGCCCTCGGCTGCTTCACCGAGTACCTGCGCTTCCTCGACCGGATCGGCGAGAGCGGCTCGTATCTCCGCACCCGGCTCGGGCTGCCGGTCGTGGACGGGGACGGGCGGTTCGCGACGATCGCGCCCAGCCTCCCGGCTCTTCTGAGGTACTCGCATCTGCCGCTACGGGACAGGCTTCGTCTTCCCGTGACGACGATGCGACTGCGGTCCGCACAGTCGCAGCCGAACGAGACGTTCGGAGAAGTGCTCAGGCGCCTCGGAGAAACGAGCGAATCGATCGACCGCTTCTGGGACGTCTTCATCCGACCGGCGCTCAACCTTCCGGCGGACGAGGTCGACGCCGAAGCGGGGCTGTTCACCGTGCGCACGGCCCTGCTCGGCCCGCGCGCGAACAGCGATCTGATCCTGCCGACGAAACCGCTCGGTTGGATGCACGGGGACGCG
>JAICZB010000148.1 GCA_025933895.1 Thermoleophilia bacterium | reverse complement strand
TGTACGAAGCGATGCCGAAAGCGCTCCGCGCCGAGCTGCACGAGACGGTGGCGGCCCAGCTCGACGACGCCGGCGCCGAGCCTGCAGTCGTCGGTTACCACCTCGAGCACACGTGCCTGCTGCGACGGGAGCTGGGTCTCGCAGACACGGATCTCGCCCGGCGGGCCGGCCGCCTCCTGCGTCTCGCGGCTGAGGAGACGCTCAGCCGCACCGACTCGCCGGCGACGATCTCGCTCCTGGAGCGGGCGCGCGCGATCCTCCCCCCCGACGACCGCGAGCTGCCCGCCGTGCTCACCGGCCTCGGTGTCTCGCGCCTCAACGGCGGCGATCTGCCCGGCGCCGAGTCCGCTCTCGTCGAAGCAGTGGAGGCTGCCGCCACTCACCGTCTCCGCGCCGAGGAGCTGCACGCGCGCATCGAGCTCCAGTTCGTCCGCGCCTTCGCCGAGGGCACCCCGGTCGAGGAGAGCGTCGCGCTGGCGCAGGAGGCAATCGCCGAGCTCGAGCCGCTCGGCGACGAGCTCGCTCTCGCGCGCGCCTGGTGGCTGAGGAGCAGCGGCGACCTCGCCGCCTGCCGCTGGCGCGCCCGCGGCGACGCGATCGAGCGGGCGCTCGAGCATGCGCGCCGTGCGCACGCCGGAGTGGAGATGGTCGGGACGCTCGCAGGATTACTCGCTCAGGCACTGCTCTACGGGCCGACCCCGGTCGACGAGGCGGTGGCCAAGATCGAGGGCCTGCCCGCGGATCTGGGACTCGACCGTCCTCTGCGCGGCGCAATCCATACGAGCCTCGCCGGTCTCCTGGCACTGCGCGGCGATTTCGACGACGCGCGCCGCCTGTACAGGGACGCGACAGCGACCTACGAGGAGTTCGGCCTGCGTTTCCGCCGGGCGACGCAGTCGTTCGTCGGCGCGCAGATCGCGCTGCTCGCCGGGGACGTCGCCGCGGCCGAACGGGAGTTGCGCGCGTCCTCGTCCGCATTCGACGAGATCGGAGCGGCGACGTCGGCCACCACGCATCGCGCGCTGCTTGCAGAGGTCGTCGCGAGGCTCGGACGGCTCGACGAGGCCGAGGAGCTCGCGCAACGCGTAGCAGCGGAGGCGACCTCCTACGACCTGCTCGCCCATGTGCTCTGGCGCTGCACGCTCGCGCGCGTGCGGGCTCGCGAGGGCGCGGCGCAGGAGGCGGTCGAGCTCGCTACCGAGGCGCGGGGACTGCTCTCATCCGCCGAGTTCCCGCAGCTCGCGATCGCGGCGTTGAGCGCAGCCGCCGAAGCAGCGGTAGCCGCGGACGAGGGCGCCGAGGCCGAGCGGCTCATCGCCGAAGCCCGACAGATCGCCGAGGCGAAGGGCGCCGTCGCGAGCGTCGCGCAGCTTGAAGCCGATCGCGTCGCGGGATAGATTCGTCCCGAAGCTGCGGACAGGAGGCCGGAATGAACGACGGCACGCACGGCCACGACGAGCACGGCCACGACGAGCCGGCCGACGAGCGCACGCTCGAAGGCCACACGCTCGAGGGCCACACGCTCGAAGGCCACACGCTCGAAGGCCATACGTTGGAAGGGCACGACGAGGAAGAGCACTCCGGCGACGACGACGCGTAAGAAGGTCGGCGGAAGCGGCCGCAAGCCGCTGCCGGGAGCACGCCGGGTCGGCGCGGTCGCCGCCGACGAGCCCGTAGAGGTGACGGTGCTCGTGCGCCCGCGCGAGCCCCTGCCCGCGCCCGAAGAGCTCGGGCGACAGCCTCTCGACCAACGTCGCTACCTCAGCCGTCGCGAGTTCGCGGCCCGTTACGGCGCCGACCGGAACGACCTCGCCGCGATCGAGGAGTTCGCGCTCGAGCACGGGCTACACGTCCGGCAGGCGAGTGCCGGCAGGCGCAGCATCGTCCTCGTCGGCTCGGCCTCCCGGATGCAGGACGCGTTCCGCACCCGTCTCTCGCGCTTCAGCTCGCCGGAAGGCGACTACCGCGGCCGGTCGGGCGACCTGCACGTCCCGGCCCGGGTTGCGCCGGCGATCGAAGCGGTCCTCGGGCTCGACGACCGGCCGCAGGCGACCACAGCTCATCGGGCAGTTCCCCACGAGCGAGTCGAGCAGGCGCGGGAGACGTCGTTCACGCCACCGCGGATCGCCGAGCTCTACGACTTCCCGCGCGAGCTCGACGGAAGCGGCCAGCGGATCGGCGTGATCGAGCTCGGTGGCGGCTTCCGCCGCTCGCAGCTGCGCCGCTACTTCGAGAAGCTGGGCAAGCCGATGCCGAAGTTCACCGCCGTCTCCGTGGACGGCGTCCGGAACCGGCCCGGCGCCGATCACACCGCCGACGGCGAGGTGGTGCTCGACGTCGAGGTGATCGGCGCGATCGCGCCCGGCGCCGAGCAGCTCGTCTACTTCGCGCCGGCGAGCGACCGCGGCTTCGTCGACGCCGTGACGACCGCGCTCTTCGATCCGCGCGGCCCCTCGGTGCTGTCGATCAGCTGGGGCCAGGCCGAGGATCAGTGGACGGAGCAGGGACGCCACGCCATGGATCAGGCGTTCCGGACGGCGGCCGCGCTCGGCGTGACGGTCTGCGCAGCCTCGGGCGACAACGGCTGGACGGACGGCGTTACCGGCAAGGTCGCGCATGTCGACTACCCGGCTTCGAGCCCGCACGTCCTCGCCTGCGGCGGCACGCGCCTCGAGGAGACGGACAGCGGCATCGCCGAGACGGTCTGGAACGACCACGACGGTAACTCGACCGGCGGCGGGGTCAGCTCCTACTACGAGGTGCCCGCGTGGCAGGAGGGTGCGCGCGTGCCCGCCTCGGTGAACGAGGGCGGCGGCGCCGGCCGGGGCGTCCCGGACGTCGCCGGGAATGCGGATCCCGACACCGGCTATCTCATCGGCGACGGCATCACGGAGCACCCGTTCGGCGGGACGAGCGCGGTCGCGCCGCTCTGGGCTGCCCTCGTCGCGCAGCTCAACCAGCACCTCGACTCGCGGGTCGGTTTCCTCAATCCGCTGCTCTACGAGCACCTCGACCGCTCGGTCTTCAACGACGTCTCGAAAGGCACGAACGGCGCCTATCGCGCACGCCGCGCGGCCTGGGACGCCTGCACCGGCCACGGCACTCCGCGCGGCCGGGCGCTGCTCGAAGCCCTCAGCGGCTGAGCTCGAGCGGCAGCACGCGCCGGACGCGCCCGAGTCGGGCCGTAAGCCTCCCGTTCACCGAGCGCGGCCCGCGGTACGAGATCCGGAGCGTGAGTGTGCGCCGCGGCGGGATCGCATTCGCCGTGCACGCGAGCCGGGATTGGACAGCCCGGCAGAGCGCAGCGGCCCCGACGGCGAACGGCTGCGCCTGCTTCTCGAGGGTCGCGACCAGCGAGACCCCGGAAAGCGTGCGGCTCGCCTTGTTGACGAGCGTGATCTGCGCCGCACCGCTCTCGAGCACTTCGAGGCGGACGACGAGTGGTCCGAGCCGGCGCTTCAGGACCGGCGGCGGTGCGGGCGAATAGCCACCTCCCGTCTGCGGCACGTCGTTGCCGTTGAAGGCGTCCCTCAGCAGCGAGCCGGATGGAGGAGCTTTTCCGGGGGTGAACGCCACCCGCATCGAAGAGGCCTCCGGGATGGCGAAGAGCGCGCCGTGGAGGGGAGTCCAGTTGCCCGGCAGCAGGAACATCGTCCCGTTGGCCAGGGCAAGCAGCCGGAGCCGGCCGTAGACGTAGGTCTGCGTGCCGCCGGCCGCCGAGGGTGCGCTCGGGCCGCCGGTCGGCAGGTCGAGATCGGAGGTGCTCGCGATCGCCACCCCGGGCAGCTCGTTCAGATGCCGCGCAACCCTGGCCGCCTCGTTCCGGCCGACCGTCCGCGCGTAGAGACCGGTCGCCCAGAACAGGCAGACGGCGACGAACAGCGCCACGAGCACACGCCCGGCCGTGGAGAGCGGCGGATCTCCGCGGAGCCGCTCGCGCAGATCGACGGCGTGGGCGATCAGCAGGACGCCCGCGGCGGGAAACAGCGTCGAGATCAGGTAGGGCATCTGGAACGGAAAGACGGCGAACACCGCGAGGCCGCCGACGAGGAGAAACGCCGTGCCGACGGTCAAGGTGACCTCGCTGAGCCGCCGGAGCGTCGCCGGCGACCTCCGGCCCGAGCGGTGGGCGTCGGTGACGTAGGCGTGACCGAGGGCCAGGGCGAGGAGCGCGAAGAGCACGACGACCACCGGAAGGAACAGCGCGTTCAGGCTGTTGAGGACGTAGTCGCGCGTCGCGTATCCGACGGCGCCGGGATCGAGCCCGAAGTACTCGTCGAACGCGTCCACCCGCGCCCAGCCGAAGTAGAAAGCGATGCCGGTCAGCAGCGTCGCCGGCGCGATGAGCGCCGAGACACCCTGGAGCACCTGGCCGTACTGCAGGGCGGCGCGAGCGTCGGCCTTCTCCTCGGCTGCCGCGGCGCGCTCTTCCGGTATCGCAGCGCCTGCGTGCTCCATGCCGCCGATCGTATGCCGATCCGCGGCAACCACCAAGGCCGGCTTTTCCGGTCTCCATGCGCCTTGCGGCGGATTCGCACGAAAACACGGACGGTTCGGCACACTTGGGCGATGCGGCACGGGGTCTGGTTTCTCGTTCTCGGCGTTCTCGTGGCGGCGCTCGGCGCGGCGTCCGCGTCTGCGGACGGAACCGCGACCACGACGACGACCACCACGTCGACGACCACGACGACGGCGACGACGACCACGGCCCCGACCACGACGACGCCCGCGCCGACGTTCTCGAGGCTCGCCCCGACCTATCTGCCCGCCGGTTGCGTCGGAGCCGGAGATGCGGCGATCGCGATGCCCGGACGCGCCGTGCTCGGGCTCGGCACACCCGCCTACAGCCGCGGGCCATCCGCCTATCCGGCCAAGTCCCCGATCGTGAGATTCCTCTCCTCGGCCGCGAGCGGCTCTTCGTGCACCGGCGCGCATGTCACCCTCGAGTCGGTGTCGCTGTTCGGCGGCGCGGTCACCGCTAGTGCCGTGTCCGCGACGCACGGGAGAGGGTCGGTCAGCGGCGTCAAGATCTACGGCTCCTCCGTGGCGTTGGGCGCCGGCCATGCCGTGGGCGTTGGCGGCTGGGGACAGGTGACGGCCGGTAAGACGGTCGGCCGGATCACGGCTCCCCTCGTCGTTCAGCTCCTCGCGGCACACCGCGGTCTGCCGGCCGGGACGACGATCGCCTTCGCCTTCGCCGCGGCCCCGCAGGCCGCCGCGAAGCCGAAGCACAAGCACCACTCCTCCGGCGGCACGCACCACAGCCGCACGACGAAGAAAGCCGACAAATCGCCCCAGAAGGCTCCGGCCCGGCCGAAGAAGGAGCACCGCCACCACAAGGCTCTCGGGCCGCAGCCGCTGACGGCGACACCGAGCCTCGGCTTCAAGTCACGGCACTACGTCTTCCCGGTCGACGGCGGCGCCACGTACGGAGACACGTACGGCGGAGTCCGCAACGACATCTACGACGGCTGGCATCACGGCGACGACCTGTTCGCGCCGCTCGGAACGCCGGTGGTCGCGGTGGCACGGGGCAAGCTGAGCCTCGTCGGCTGGAACGAGCTCGGCGGTTGGCGGCTCTGGCTCACCGACAGGAAAGGCAACTCCTTCTACTACGCCCACCTCGCCGGCTACGCACGCTGGATCCTCACGCACCGGCACGTCCGGGCGGGACAGGTGATCGGCTTCCTCGGCCGGACGGGCGACGCATTCACGACGCCGCCGCATCTCCACTTCGAGATCCACCCTCACCTGTACGTCGACCTCGGCTACGACGGCGCGGTCGATCCGACGAGGTATCTGGGGGTCTGGAAGGTCGAGCACGTGCCGGCGGACGAGATCCCGCAGCCCGCGAAGCTGACGGCACCGAGGGGGACTCCGAGGCAGGAGGCCGCGGTCGTGTGGCACCAGCTGCTCGTCGCGCGCCATCTGCTTCCGGCCAAGGGCGCTGCTTCTGCTTCTGCTTCCGCTTCGTCGTCCGGTGGCCGGCCGTTCCCGCACCCGCCGAGCTTGCTCGCCTCCGGAGTCGGGCCGTTGCCCGCCGCCCACGTCCGGCCGACGGGCGCGCACGTCGCGACGTCCGCGAGCGACATGCCGCTGCTCGTGGGCGGCCCATTGGGCGCGGTCGTAGCGCTGTCGGCCGCTGCCGGAGCCTTCCTGTTCCGCCGGCGACGGCGGACGGACGCCGCCTCCCCACCGGCGGCGCCCGACGTGTCGGCCTAGGCCGCGTCGTCGGGACGGTCGCGCTCGCGCCGCTCCTCGACGGTCTCGTCGGCGGCCGGTGCGCCGCCGGGGCCTCCCATCGCGACGTCGCCTTCCTCGACGAGGTCGTCGGGACGCGCGTGCCGGTACTCGTCGCTCTGGACGCCGCCGCGGGGGTCGCCGGGACGGTCGAGCGCGTGGGCGTCGCCCTCCTGCTT
>JAICZB010000032.1 GCA_025933895.1 Thermoleophilia bacterium | reverse complement strand
CGCGCCCGCAGGCGAGATGTGGTCGGTCGTGACCGAGTCGCCGATCAGCACGAGGCAGCGCGCACCCTCGACGTCGGCGACCGGCTGCGGTTCCCGCGGCATCCCGTCGAAGTACGGCGGGAGGCGAACGTAGGTCGACGCGTCGTCCCACGCGTAGAGCTCTCCCTCGGGCGTCTCGAGCCCACGCCAGCGCTCGTCGCCGGTGAAGACGTCGGCGTAGGTGGACGAGAACATCTCGCCCTTGACCGACTTGCCGATCACCGCGTCGATCTCGTCGCGGCTCGGCCAGAGGTCGCGCAGGAACACGTCCTCGCCGTCGGAGCCCTGGCCGAGCGGCTCGTTGACGAGGTCGACGTCCATCCGCCCCGCGAGCGCGTACGCGACGACGAGCGGCGGCGACGCGAGGTAGTTCGCCTTCACCTCGCCGTGGATGCGCGCCTCGAAGTTCCGGTTGCCGGAGAGGACCGCGCAGACGACGAGGTCGCCGTCCGCCACCGCAGCGCTGATCGGCTCCGGCAGCGGGCCGGAGTTTCCGATGCACGTCGTGCAGCCGTAGCCGACGGTGTTGAAGCCGAGCTCGTCGAGGTACTCGTCGAGGCCGGACGCGCGGTAGTACTCGCTCACGACCTTCGAGCCCGGCGCCAGGGAGGACTTGACCCACGGCCGCCGCTCGAGCCCGCGCTCGACCGCCTTCTGCGCGAGCAGGCCGGCCGCGATCATCACCGATGGGTTCGACGTGTTCGTGCAGGACGTGATCGCCGCGATCACGACCGAGCCGTGCTCGAGCGCGTAGTCCTCGCCGTCGACCGAGACCTGCTTCTTCTCGAGCGTCGCGGTGTGCGCGGGTACCGGGTCTGAGTCGGCCACGGCATCGCCCGTCGGCGGGTCGCTCGCCGGGAACGAGTCGGCGATCTCCTTGTCGTACGTCCCGTTCGTGTAGTCGACGCCGAAGGTGCCGAGCGACTCGATGAACGCCTCCTTCGCGCTCGCGAGCGGAACGCGATCCTGCGGCCGGCGCGGGCCTGCGAGGGAGGGCTCGACGTCGTCGAGGTCGAGCTCGACGACCTGCGAGTACTCCGGATGCTCGTCCGGCTCGTGCCAGAGCAGGTTCTCCTTGCAGTACGCCTCCACGAGCGCGATCCGCTCCTGCGGCCGGCCGGTGAGGCGCAGGTACTCGACCGTCACCTCGTCGACGGGGAAAAAGCCGCACGTCGCGCCGTACTCGGGGCTCATGTTTCCGAGCGTCGCGCGGTCGGCGAGGGACAGCGAGCCCACGCCGGGGCCGAAGTACTCGACGAACTTCCCGACCACGCCGGTGCGGCGGAGGATCTCGGTCACCGTCAGAACGAGGTCGGTCGCAGTCGCGCCCTCGCGCAGCGCGCCGGTGAGCCGGAAGCCGACGACCTGCGGCACGAGCATCGAGAGCGCCTCTCCGAGCATCGCGGCCTCGGCCTCGATTCCGCCGACGCCCCAGCCGAGGACGCCGAGGCCGTTGACCATCGTCGTGTGCGAGTCGGTGCCGACGAGCGTGTCGGGGAACGCGACGCCGTCCCGGAGGTCCACGACCCGCGCGAGGTACTCGAGGTTGACCTGGTGGACGATGCCGGTGTTCGGCGGCACGACCCGGAAGTTGTCGAAGGCGCTCTGTCCCCAGCGGAGGAATGTGTAGCGCTCGTGGTTCCGCTCGAACTCGAGCTCGACGTTGCGCTCGATCGCGAGCCGCGACGCGAACTCGTCCACCTGCACCGAGTGGTCGATCACGAGCTCGACCGGGATCAGCGGGTTGATCGCGTTGGGATCGCCGCCCTGGTCGCGCATCGCGTCGCGCATCGCGGCGAGGTCGACGACGGCGGGGACGCCCGTGAAGTCCTGCAGCAGCACACGCGCGGGGTGGAACGAGATCTCGCGCGACGGCTCGGCGTCGGCGACCCAGCCTACGATCGCCTCGGCCTCTTCCGCGGAGCTCGAGCGGAGCACGTTCTCGAGCAGGATCCGGAGCGTGTAGGGGAGCCGGGCGGCTGCGGGGTCGAGCTTGTGGAACCCGTACCTCTCGTCGCCGACTCGCAGTTGCTCCATGCTTCCGATCTTAGAGGCGGGGGATCAGCTCCCGAGCCGCGAACTCGGCGAACTCCTCCTGGTTGTCGCCGATCTGATGCACGTAGACGTGCGTGAAGCCGGCGTCCTCGTACTTGCCGATCAGCTCGATGTACGGACCCGGATCCGGGCCGGCCGGCGTGGACTCGGCGACGTCGGCGACCGTCACGTTCGCGGCCGACTCCTCGAAGTCGCGCGGCGCGGGCAGCTCCTGCCCGCCCGAGCCGGCGAGCGCGAGGTTCGGCCAGAGCTTGTGCGCGCGCTCGTGCCCGGCCTCCTCGTCCTCGTCGTAGGCGACGTGGATCATCCCGAGCTTCGGCTTTCCTGAACCGCCCGACTCCTCGTACGTCGAGACGACCTCGTCGTCGGGGGCCGTCGAGATGAGGCCGTCGCCGATTCGCCCGGCCAGCTCCGCCGCCTGCGGCTTCGCGGCCGCGACGTAGATCTCGGGCGGCTCGTCGGGCAGCGTGTACAGCCGCGCCTGCTCGACGGTGTAGTGCTCGCCGCGGTGCGTGACCTCGTCGCCGCTCCAGAGCTTCCGGATCACCTCGACCGCCTCCTCGAGCATCTCGAGCCGCTCCCACGGCAGCGGCCAGCGCGCGCCGGTGACGTGCTCGTTGAGGTTCTCGCCGGTGCCGACGCCGAGGAAGAACCGGCCGGGCATCATCGCGCCCACCGTCGCTGCAGCCTGGGCGACGATCGCCGGGTGGATCCGGATCAGCGGGCACGTCACGCCGGTGCCGAGGCGGATCTTCTCCGTCGCCTGCGCGATCCCACCGAGCGTCGACCAGACGAACGGGCTGTGGCCCTGGTCGCTCACCCACGGGTGGAAGTGGTCGGAGATGAGCGCGAACGTGAAGCCGGCACGCTCGGCGATCTGCGCCTGGCGGACGAGCTCGCTCGGCGGATGGTCCTCGGACGAGAGAGCGAAGCCGAGCTCCATCCGCGGGAAGTACCTGTTTGCCGGGTCGCAAAACGGTCCCAAGATCGTTACTCCGCCATAACAGGGCCGCTGTAGGTTCCGGCCGATGAAACGCTTCGTAGTGGCGACACTCACGTCCCTGGCGCTGCTCGCCGGCGTCGCGTCCGCGAACGGCGGCTCGCAGCCGACGGGCCAGATCGTCTTCGGGATGAACCACTTCTGTCAGGCCGCCGGCGCCAACGGCGGGGGGAGACAGCCGGTGGATTGCGGCAAGGGCGAGGTCGCCGTGGTCAACGCGAACGGCTCCCACCTCCGGATCCTCACGCACGACAAGGTGACGGAGACCTCGCCCACCTGGTCGCCGAACCACGAGCAGATCGCGTTCATCAAGCCGAAGCGGCACACGAGCGACCAGATCTGGGTCATGAACGCCGACGGGAGCCACCAGCACGCGCTGACGCACTTCCACACCGCGCCGCAGCTGTTCGGCAACGATGTGACGCCGGCACTCTCCTGGTCGCCCGACGGGCAACAGATCGTCTTCTCCGCCTTCCGTAACGACCAGGGTGGAAGAGAGCAGCTCTTCACCGTCAACGTGCGCACCCAGTCCGTGCGCAGGCTGACGAACCTCTCGACCGGTGCGACGAATCCGGTGTGGTCGCCGGACGGCCGCTGGATCGCGTTCGTCGGCGCCGTTGCCCCTGACCGGGTCTACCTGCTCTCGGCGCGGACTCGTCGAGCTCACGCGGTCGGAAACGCGACCGGCCAGGATCTGGCGTGGTCGCCGGACAGCAAGCAGCTCGTGTTCAACTTCCGCGGCAAGCTCACGCTGGTGAACACCGCCGGCACGCGTTACCACTCGCTTCGCGTCTGGGGGTTCACGCCGAGCTGGTCGCCGGACGGCCGGTGGATCGTGTTCGGCTACGGCGACTACGTAAAGGAGATCCGGCCGAACGGCCAGGGCATCCGCCACATCCTCTACGTCAGCTCGAAGAAGGGCGTGAACTTCCAGCCCGACTGGTAGAGCCCGTTTCCCGACGCTCCCTTCGAGGCATCATCTCGGCATGGAGCCGGCGAGCGTTGCGGAGCTGCAGGTGCTGCTGGAGGGAGTGCCGCTCCCCAGCGAGCTCTCGGAGCTCGTGACATACGCGCTTCGCCAGGGCGCGACCGGAGAGCAGGTCGCGATGCTCCGACGCCTCCCCGACCGCAGCTACGACACCATCGACGAGGTCGGTGAGGAGCTCGTCCCGGTCCAGCCGGAGTTCGAGCACGAGGACGCGGACTCGCCGCGGGAGGAGAGCGGCGCGCCGCCGGGCACCGAGGCGTACACCCAGCTCCACCCCGAGAGCGGCGCCGTCAGGTCCGGCTGAGCGCGCTTCGCAGCTCGACGTAGAACGCGGCGGCGAACGCCACGCCCGCGAGGACGAAGCCGCGCTGCCGTGAGCATCACGGCCGCCGCACCGCCCGGGCCGTCCGTCACGCGCCGCGGCCGGGAGGAGCGGAGCTCTCGCCAGGCTTCGTCGTCGCCTTCGTCCCGTCGCGCTCGACCCGCCGGCGCTGCGACTCGACGACGTACTTCGGATCGCGTGCCGACTGGAAGCCGGCCTTGAACACGGCCCAGCGGAGGCACAGCTCGCCGGCGCACACGAGCGCTCCGCCGACCACGGCCGAGGCGCGGCTCTTCCGCCCGCGCTTCGCGAGCAGCGCGGTGCCGGCGACCGCGAGCCCTTTTGCCGCTCGGGAGAACTTCCCGGCCTCTCCCTCGTCGTAGACCTCGCCGATCGTCCCGAGCCTCCGCTCCATCGCCTCCATCAGGGCTCCCTCGGCGAGGACGCCGGCGACGGCGACTCGCCGCGCAGGACCCGCGTTCTCGGGCCGGACGAACATCGAGGCCGCGGCGCCGGCGCTCGCAGCCGCGCTGGCTCCGAAGATCCACGGCAGCTCATGCCGGCCGTCGTGCCAGACCGGCACCGCCGTGTCCGCGACGAGGACGCCGGTGTACGTCGCGAGCGGCGGCCCGGCGAGAGCGGCGACGATCGACGCCGCGATCCTGACGGGCTTCCACTTGTCGAGGAGCTGCAGCGCCGCCGCGGCGGTCGAGGACGCACCGCTGACGAGCAGCACCCAGGAGCCGAGGTTCATCGGCGAGGTGACCTTGACGACGCGGAGCATGTGGTGGAAACGCTCGGGTCGCCCCAGGTCGGAGATGAGAAGCACCGGCGAGACGAGGTCGGCGGCGGCGCCGACGTAGAGCGCCGTCCGCGCGAGCTCCCTGTTTCCCGTCACGCGCGCGGCGGAGCTCAGCACCGCCGAGGCTCCGGCGAGACCGCCGGTGAAGAAATACGTCGGGATCTCCCACGTCCAGGTCGGCTCCTTGATGATCGGCCGGCCGTAGTACGAGCGCATCTCAGTCCCGGCCGCGGTGATGGACGGGTTGCCGTCCAGATGGAACGTCGTGTCCGTCATCGCCTGCCTCCGAGCAGCGTCAGGGCCGTCACGCCGGCGAGCAGCGCGCCGGCCGCCGCGAGCATGTTCGTCCACATCTCCGGCAGGTCGCGGGTCGTCACGACCGGGTCGGGCGGCAAGCCGTAGACCTCCGGCTCGTCGAGGAGGAGGAAGAAGGCGCCGAAGCCGCCGACCCCGTCGTCGGGGTCACGGCCATAGAGTCGCGGGCCGTTCCAGCCCTCGGCGTCGAGCTTGGCGAGCCGCGCGTCGGCGCGCTCCCGCAACTCTTCGAGGGGCCCGAACTGAATCGACTTCGTGGGGCACGCCTTCGCGCACGCCGGCTCGTGGCCGCCCTTGAGGCGGTCGTAGCAGAGCGTGCACTTCCAGACGCGTCCGTCCTCCTTGCGACCGAGGAAGGCCGGCGGGGGATCTGTCGTGGCCGCGAGGTGCCGCTTGTCGAGGACGCCGAACGGACAAGCCGGGACGCAGTAGCCGCAGCCGTTGCAGATGTCCTGCTGGACGACCACCGTGCCGAACTCGGTGCGGAAGAGGGAGCCGGTCGGGCAGACGTCGAGGCAGGCGGCGTGCGTGCAGTGCTTGCAGACGTCCGACTCCATCAGCCAGCGCAACCCGGTGCCGCCGTCGCCGCCGGTGTCGACGTCCAGCTCGGCGCTGTCGCCGTTTGCGAACAGCGGCTTCCGCTGCTCGACGAAGGCGACGTGCCGCCAGCTGTTCGCGTCGAGCTGCGAGGTGTGGTCGTACGACTCGCCGGTCCACACGCGGCCGTCCTCGGGGATGACGTTCCACTCCTTGCACGCGACCTCGCACGCCTTGCAGCCGATGCAGACCGAGGTGTCGGTGAAGAAGCCGACGCGCTCCTTCTTGCCGTCGCCGTACGCCTCCCAGCCGGCGGGGACGCCGGTCGGCTCCATCAACGCGCCGAGCGGCCCGTTCACGGTGTGGTGTCCCTCACTTCCTCGGGCTCGGCGCGCGGCTCCTGCTCCCTTCGCGAATGCGCCTGGTCGCGCAACTCGGCGACGAAGCGGGGCAGCTCCGGCCCGCGCGGGCGGCGGCCGGGCCGGATCCCGCAGGTGAAGGCCTTCACCTCCTGGATGTGGACGTTCGGGTCGAGTGCCATGTGCGCGAGGTCGTTCGCCGAATCGCCGGTGATCAGACCGCGCTTGCCCCAGTGGTACGGGAGCCCGATCTGGTGGACGGTGCGGCCGTCCTTCATCGTCAGCGGGCGCACGCGCTCGGTGACGAGGACACGGGCCTCGATCGCGGAGCGCGTCGTGTAGATCGTCGCCCAGCCGCCGTGCTCGAGCCCGACCTCGCGGGCGAGATCGGGATGCACCTCGCAGAACATTGCCGGCTGCAGCTCGGCGAGGTACGGCACCGAGCGCGTCATCCCGCCGGCCGTGTGGTGCTCGGTCAGCCGGTAGGTGGTGACGACGTAGGGATAGAGCTCGGCGCCCGGCTCGTCCGCCACCGGGTTGTACGGATCCTCGGCAAGATCCTTGTTCTGCTGACGGCGCGGGTTCGCGCGCTGCGAGTAGAGCGGGTTGTCGAACGGCGACTCGTGCGGCTCGTAGTGGGTGGGGAGCGGTCCGTCCTCGAGACCCTGCGGGACGTAGAGCCAGGAGCGTCCGTCGGCCTGCATGACGAACGGGTGCGCCCCGGCGATCGCGTCCTCCGCCTTCGCGTCGTCGGGCGGCACGTAGTGCGGTTCCTTGTCCTCCTTGAAGTCGGGGACGTCGAGGCCGGTCCACTTTCCCTCGCTCCCGTCCCACCAGACGTAGCGCTTGCGCTCCGACCACGGGTTGCCGTCGGGGTCGGCCGAGGCGCGGTTGTAGATGATCCGCCGGTTCGCCGGCCACGCCCACGCCCACTCGGGAGCAACGTAGCTCTCCTGCTCCCAGTGCGGCTTCTTGCGCGCCGTCTGGTTGATCCCGTCGGCGAAGCAGCCCGAGTAGATCCAGCAGCCGCACAGCGTCGAGCCGTCGTCCTTCAGCTCTGGATAGCCGGAGAGGAACTTGCCGCTCTCGATCTCCCAGCCGTTGACCTCCTGCAGCACCGCCTCGGCGTCGGGCTCCTGGACCGCCGAGTGCGTCGGGTATTCCCAGCGGAGCGCCTTGATCAGCGTGTCGCGCTCCTCCTCGGAGTCCTCGAGCTTCTGCTTGATCAGGCGGCCGAGGTGGAAGTAGAACCAGAGCTCCGAGCGGCAGTCCTCCTTCGGCTCGACCGCCTGCCAGTGCCACTGCAGCAGCCGCTGCGTGTTCGTGAAGGAGCCGTCCTTCTCGGTGTGGGCCGCGGCGGGGAGGAAGAAGATCTCGGTCGCGATCTCCTCCGGCTTCAGCTCGCCCGACTCGACCTCCGGGCTGTCGTACCAGAAGGACGCGGACTCGATCTCGACGATGTCGCGCACCACGAGCCAGTCGAGCTTCGCGAGCCCCAGCCGGTGCGCCTTGCCGTTCGCGTGGCCGACGGCGGGATTCTCGCCCGCGATGATGTAGCCCTTCACGTTTCCCTCCAGCATCTGCCGGACGGTGAAGTAGGCGGAGTTGTCGCTGTCGATGCGCGGCAGCTCGTCGAAGAGCCAGTCGTTCTCCTCGGTCGCGTTCTCGCCGAAGTACGCCTTCATCAGGCTCACCCAGTACGACTTGAACTCGCCCCACCAGCCGGTCGGCGACGTGTTCGAGTCGATGAAGTTCTTGAGCTTGTGGTAGCTCAAGGTGTGCGGCATGGGCAGGTAGCCCGGCAGGATGTTGAACAGCGTCGGGATATCGGTCGAGCCCTGGATCGACGCGTGCCCGCGGAGGGCCATGATCCCGCCGCCGGGGCGGCCGATGTTCCCGAGCAGTTGCTGGACGATCGCCGCGGTGCGGATCGTCTGTACGCCGACCGTGTGCTGCGTCCACCCGACCGCGTAGCAGAAGGCGCTCGTCCGTTCCCGGCCGGAGTTCGCGGCCAGCGTCTCGCAGACCTCGACGAAGTCGTCCACCGAGCAGCCGCAGGTCTCGGCCACGAACTCGGGCGTGTAGCGCTGGTAGTGGCGCTTCAGGATCTGGAAGACGCAGCGCGGGTGCTGGAGCTCCGGATCCTCGGCCGGCGGCTCGCCGTGCTGCAGCCCTCCGCCGGCGGCGCCGTGGCCCGACTGCTCGCCGCTCGGCTCGAAGCCCTCCCCGCGCTGCCCGGCGGCGCCGTGCACCTCCATCCCCTCGTAGCGCCACGACTCGATGTCGTAGCGCCCGGCCTCGGGATCCCAGCCGGAGAAGATGCCGTCGCCGGCTTCGGTGTCGGCAAAGTGCTCGTCGATGATGACCGGCGCGTTCGTGTACTTCTCGACGTACTCGCGGAAGTAGAGGTCGTTCTGGAGGAGGTAGTTGGCGATGCCGCCGAGGAAGGCGATGTCGCTACCGGCGCGGATGCCGACGTGCTTCGTCGCCATCGCGCTCGTGCGTGTGAAGCGCGGGTCGACGTGGATCACCTTCGCACCGCGCTCTCTGGCCTCCATCACCCACTGGAATCCCACCGGATGGTTCTCGGCCATGTTCGAGCCCATGATCACGATGCAGTCCGAGTTCTGCAGGTCCTGCTGGAACGTCGTGGCCCCGCCTCGTCCGAACGAGGTGCCCAGACTGGGCACCGTGGAGCTGTGTCATATGCGGGCCTGGTTCTCGACCTGGACGATGCCGAGACCTGTCATCAGCTTCTTGATGAGGTAGTTCTCCTCGTTGTCCAGCGTCGCACCGCCGAGGTTCCCGATCGCCATCGTCCGGTTGGCGGGCGCGCCGCCCTCCGTCCGCTTGCGCCACGTCCGGGCGCGCGTCCTGATGATCCGCTCGGCGATCATCTCCATCGCGTCGTCGAGGGAGAGCTCCTCCCAGCGTGTGCCGTACGGGCGCCGGTACTTGACCTTGTACTCGCGCAGCGGGCTCTGGACGAAGCTCTTCGAGGCTTGGCCTTTCGGGCAGAGGCGGCCGCGTGAGATCGGGCTCGCCGGGTCGCCCTCGATGTGGGTGACGTCGCCGCCGGAGACGTAGACGAGCTGCCCGCAGCCGACCGCGCAGTAGGGACAGACCGAGTGGACGACGTGCTCTGCCTCGTCGATGCGCGGCACGAGGCTCTCGGAGCGCGGCGACTGCACCGCCTTGCCGAGCCCGAGCGGATCGCCCTCGCGAAGCTGCCGGAGAGCAGGCCAGGACTCGAGCAGCTTCGCAAGCTCCATCAGCATCGTCTTTCCGATCCTCGCAGCCGGGTAAACGGGAGGCGAGGCAGATCGGAGTCGCGGGGATTCCTGAGGTTTCTCGGTTTCGTCAACGGGCAACCCAAAGAAGCAACGGAGTACGAAGAAAAGGACACGACGCAGAAAGGGGTCGGTGCTTCATGAGCACGATCGATGAGCGTAGAGATCACGCTTCCGCCGGCGTCGCGCTCCGCGACGAGGAGGTCTGGCGTGACGGCTTCGCCCGCCCGCGCGTGTTCCTCCAGCCGATTGCGGCTCCGTCCGCTCTCGGCCTCGCGGGCTTCTCGGTGGCGACGGCGATGGTGGCACTCATCCAGGCCGGATGGGTCGGCCACTGGTCGGACATGGGCGTGGTGGGACTGTTCGCGATGACCTTCGGCGGCATCGCCCAGTTCGCCGCTGGCATGTGGTCCTACAAGGCACGTGACGTGGTGGCGACCATCGCGCACGGCACGTGGGGTGCGTTCTGGCTCGCCTTCGGGCTGCTGCAGATCTTCATCATCCTCGGGAAGATCCCGGCGCCCGTCCCCGGCGCGGCGAACGACGCCCTCGGCCTGTGGTTCCTGGGCCTCGCCTACGTGACCGGCATCGCCGCGATCGCCGCGACGATGGAGAGCCTGGGCATCGCAGCCGTCCTGTGGACGCTCGCGGTGGGCTCGGGTCTCTCGTGCGCCGGCTGGTTCATCTCCGGGATCGGCAACGGCTGGCTGGGAGCCGGAGGCGTCCTGTTCGTCATCTCGGCGGGCCTCGCCGCGTACATGGTGCTGGCGATGTCCCTGACCGCGGCGACGAAGCGGACGATCCTGCCGACCGGCCACTTCAGGAAGGAACGGAACGTCCCGGGCCGGCAGCCGCTCGAGGCTGTCGAGCGCCCGTGGGCGGAGCCGGGCATCAAGCAGGGCCAGTAACAGACAGGCACACACCCCCCGCCCGAGAGACGAGGGCCCGTTTCCCTGACGGGCCCTCGTTCTCTGTTCAGGAGATTCGCGCCGTCGCCGAGCGGGGATAGACGCCTCGTGAAGCACGTGCTCGCCTGGGTCGCGTGGTGGATTCCGCTCTTCTGGCTCTGGTTCCTCCTGGTAGGCGAGTGGAACCGTGAGGAGCTCGTGGCCGCGGCGATTGCAGCGGCGCTCGCCGCCGGCGGAGTGGAGCTCGCGCGCGTCCGAACCGGGTTCGGCGCATCGCTACCGCTCAGGGTCTTGGCCGCCGCTCCCTCGGCGCTGGGCATGGTGGTCGTCGACTTCGGAATCCTCGCGGGCGCGCTCTTCGCGAGCGTCGCTCGCGGCCGGATCGTGCGGGGCGAGTTCGTCTCGCGCGAGGTCGGGCGGGGAGCGAGTGCCGCGGGGGGCGTCGGACCCCGCGCCTGGACTGCGCTCGTCGCCTCCTACAGCCCCAATGCCTACGTCATCGACATCGACCCCGAGACGCGACTCGTCCTGCTCCACGACCTCGTGCCGAACCGCGCGTCGGAGCGGCCGGCGTGAACGCCTTCGTCCTCGCGGCGACCGTTCTGCTCGCAGCGCTCGCGCCCCTCCTCGTGACCGCCTCGATGCGGCGCCCGATCGACGGGCTCGTGGCGCTCGAGGCGGCCGGCGCCCTCGCGACGCTCGCGCTGGTCTGTCTTTCCGTTGGGCTCGGCGAGCCACTCTTCTTCACGGTGTCCGTGATCGCCGCGGTTGCATCCTGGATCGGCGGGCTCGTCTTCGCCCGCTTCCTGGGCCGCTGGACCTGATGCGCGCGGCCGATCTCGCAGTCGACGCTCTCCTCGGGCTCGGCGTCGCCGCCGAGTTGCTGTGCGTCGCCGGCGTCCTCCTGATGCGGACGGTCTTCGACCGTCTCCACTACGCGGCGGCGGCGACGAGCCTCCCGGCCCTCCTCGTGCTCGCCGCGGCCCTTGTGCGCGAGCACATGACGGCCGGCGGACTCGAGGCGATCGCCGCGGTGGGACTGCTCTTCCTTCTCAACCCGGCGCTCGTGATCTTGACCGCGCGGGCGGCACGGCGTGTGGAGAGCCGGGAAGAGTCGTGATGCTTGCGACGCTCGTGCCGCTTCAGGCCGTCACGTTCGGCCTCGTCGCCCTGGGCGCGCCGCTCGTCGTCCTCACGCGTGACCCGCTCCGCCAGGCACTCGTCAACGGCATCTACGGGATCACGCTTGTCTGCCTGTTCGTCGTGCTCCAGGCGCCGGACGTCGCGCTCTCGATGCTGGTCGTCTCGGGCATCGCGTATCCGCTCGTGATCCTCGCGGCGATTGCGCGGTCTCGCGGCGAGGATCGGAAGAAGGAACGGGACGGTTCGTGAGCAGACGGGTCCGGATCGGGATTCTCACGCCGACCCTGCTCGCCCTCGGGGCTCTTTTCGCCTGGGCGATCGCAGGCCTCCCCGCGTTCGGCGACTACCGCGGGCCGTACGGCTTGGTCCTGAACCGGGTGGTCGTCCCGCTCCGCCACACGACCAACGTCGTGATGGGGACGACATTCGACGTCCGCGGCGTCGACACGATGGGAGAGGAGTTCATCCTCTACGCGGCGGTCGTCGGCGTGACGCTCCTGCTGCGGGACGAGGTGCGCTCGCGGCAGGCCGAGCGCCGCACGCAGCGGCTGCGGAGCGACGCGGTCCGGCTCCTCGGCATCGTCATGATCGGCGGCGGTCTCCTCGTCGGGCTCTGGCTGGTGAGCTTCGGGTACATAACGCCCGGCGGTGGCTTCCAGGGAGGTGTTCTCCTCGCCGGCGCGGTCCTGTTGCTCTACGTCGTCGGGAACCACCGCGACTACGGGCCGCTCCGCCGTCAGCACGCCCTCGACCCGCTCGAGGCGCTCGGCGCCGGCGGCTACGTCGTGATCGGCCTGGCGGCGCTCGCCTCCGGGACCGCGTTCCTGACGAACCTCTTCGGGCACGGGAAAGCCGGGACGCTTCTCTCCGGCGGCAGCATCCCGATCCTCAACTGGGCATCGGGTATCGCGGTGTCCGTGGCGATGCTGCTGCTCTTCGCGGAGTTCCTCGAGACCTACGTGGTTCCGCTCGAGCCGGAGGACTCGGGCTCGTGAGTTATCTGCCGTACGCGGTCGCCGCTTGGATCTGCCTCGTCGGCATCGCCGGCATCGCGACGAGCCGCAACCTCATCCACCTCGCCATCTGCCTGACGGTGACTCAATCGTCGAGCTACGTCCTCCTCCTCTCGGTCGGCTACGTCAAGCACGGGAAGGCGCCGATCTTCAAGGGGATCAAGCTCGGCACGACCGCCGTCGATCCGGTCGTGCAGGCCCTGACCCTCACGGACATCGTCGTCAGCGTCACCGTTGTCGCACTCATCCTCGCGCTCGCGCTCGACGCGCACCGGCTCTCCGGGACCGTCGACCCGGACGGCCTCGCCGACATCAAGGGATGAGCTGGATCCCAGCGCTCCTCGTCGCGATCCCGCTGCTCGCCGCGGCCGTGACGGCCGGCCTCGATCACGTCACTCCCAGGCCGCTCCAGGACGCGATCGTCATCGGCGCGTCCACGGCGACCACCGCCCTCTCCTTCGTCCTGCTCCGGCATGCCTACAGCCACGAGGTCGTCCACTGGTTCGGCGGCTGGCAGCCGCGTCACGGAATCGCGCTCGGGATCGACTTCGCGGTGGGACCGCTCGCCGCCGGGATGTGCGTCGTCATCGGCGTCGTCGTGACGCTCGCCCTCCTCTACTCGCTCACCTTCCTGCGCGAGGGTGCACGGCTCTTCGACGCGCTGATGCTCGTCGCGCTCGGCGCGATGTGCGGCTTCGCCATGTCCGGAGACCTCTTCAACCTCTTCGTCTGGCTCGAGCTGATGGCCGTCGCGGCCTACGCCCTCACCGGGTTCCAGGTCGAGCGGCTGGGGCCGGTGCAGGGAGCCGTGAACTTCGCGATCACGAACACCCTCGGCGGCTACCTGTTCGCGATAGGCATTGCGCTCCTCTACGCGAGAACCGGCGCCCTCAACCTCGCCCAGATCGGCAGGACGCTCGCACACGGCCCGGCGGGAGGGCTCGTGATCGTCGCCATGACGCTCCTCCTCTGCGGATTCCTCGTCAAGGGAGCCGTCGTGCCCTTCCACCTCTGGGCGGCCGACGCCTACGCGGTCGCGCCGGCGCCGGTCTGCGCCGTCCTGGGCGGCGTCATGACGGACATCGGGCTGATCGGCGTCGCCCGCCTCTACTGGAGCGTCTTCGCGGTGCCGTTCGGGCACGGGCACGCTGTGGGCGACGTGCTCCTCTGGCTCGGGATCGTCTCGGCAGTCCTGGGCGGGACGATGGCCTTCCTGCAGCGGCACCTGAAGCGGATGCTCGCGTACTCCGTCGTCTGCCACATCGGGATCATGCTCGCAGGGATCGGGTTGCTCGACTCGTCGGGCCTCAGCGGGGCGGAGCTGATGTTCCTCGCGCATGCGCTCCTCACGGCAGGGCTCTTCTTCGTAGCCGGCATCCTTCATTCCGACTACGGGCTGATCGACGAGCTCCACCTGCGCGGCCGCGCCCGCGGCTGCTGGGCGCCGGCCGTCGCCTGGTTCGCCGGGACGATCGGGCTCGTCGGGACGCCCTACGTCGGCATCTATCTCGGCCATGGTCTGATCGACGAGGGCGCCACCGAGCTGGGGAGGCCGTGGGTGCCGGCTCTGCTCTGGCTCGGCTCGGTCCTCGCTGGGGCAGCCTTGTTGCGCGCCGGCGCCCGCATCTTCCTCGGGTGGGGAGATGAAGATGACGCGCTGCTCGGTAAGGCGATCGAGGAGGACCCGCTAGAGCGCGACGTTCTCCGGCCGCTCCTCGTCGCAGTGGCCCTCGTAGCGGTCG